>NZ_CP170630.1:0-93802 GCF_042932255.1 Salmonella sp. WC3
GTGGATAAATCCTCCGGTGAAATCGTAAATCTCACTCCTAATGCCAGTAATACCGTGCAGCCTGTAGCTCTGATGCGGCTTGGAGTATTTGTTCCTACGCTTAAGTCACTGAAAAACCGTAAAAAGAACACGCTTTCGCGTACTGATGCGTCGGAAGAACTGACGCGTCTGTCTCTCGCCAGGGCCGAGGGGTTTGATAAAGTGGAGATCACTGGTCCCCGCCTGGATATGGATAATGACTTCAAGACCTGGGTAGGGGTGATTCATTCCTTTGCCCGGCATAAAGTTATTGGCGATAAAGTTGAGCTGCCGTTTGTCGAATTCGCCAAACTCTGTGGGATCCCCTCCAGTCAGTCATCCCGGAAGCTCCGGGAACGTATCAGTCCTTCACTTAAGCGTATCGCGGGTACTGTGATCTCGTTTTCCCGCACAACGGAGAAGCACACCAAAGAGTACATTACGCATCTGGTACAGTCGGCTTACTATGATACGGAAAAAGATATCGTTCAGCTGCAAGCCGATCCGCGCCTCTTTGAACTCTACCAGTTTGACCGGAAAGTGCTGCTGCAGCTCAAGGCCATCAATGCCCTGAAGCGCCGGGAGTCCGCTCAGGCTCTTTATACCTTTATAGAGAGTCTGCCGCGGGATCCGGCACCGATATCACTGGCGCGTCTACGGGCCCGTCTGAACCTGAAATCCCCTGTGTTCTCGCAGAACCAGACGGTGAGGCGTGCCATGGAGCAGCTCCGGGAGATTGGCTATCTGGATTACACTGAGATCCAGCGTGGGCGTACAAAACTCTTCTGTATTCACTACCGCCGGCCCAAGTTAAAGCCACCTCATGATGAGAGTGCGGAGAACCCGCAACTGCCAGCCACACCGGGTGACGTCAGTCCGGAGATGGCTGAAAAACTTGCACTTCTTGATAAACTGGGCATCACACTTGATGACCTGGAGAAACTCTTCAAATCCCGCTGAACATAATCTGTAGTGAGTTATCCATTACTGTTTACTTATTACAGCTTATATTACTGCCTCTGGTGAGTGTTCTGCTCACTACAGCTTATATAAGCAGTGATGAGAGCAGCCCATACCGGAAGCATATCCCTGATCCACAAACTTTTCAGAATGGCATTCCTGTTACTGCCGGAGCCCTGTGAACCCGTCGTTTTCCCTCCATATATCGTAATATGCTCACTACAGCTTATATAAGCTGTGGTGAGTGACGTTGTCATGTCAGGGCGGGAGTGTTCGGAGGATCTGCGCGGCATCATGCCTGTCACCAGTGAACGGCACGGCCAGTGTGGCCGCCATGTCCAGCGCAAGCACTCTGATATACACATCCATTGAGCGCGGCTCCTTGTGACCGGCCAGTGCCTGAATCACTTTCCGGGGCCGGCTGTGATAGAGCATGTGCATGATATAGCTGTGCCGGAAGGTATACAGCGTCTCCGGAATTGAGAAATGTCCCCATCAGCTTCGGCCCGCCTGACTGCCTGCTTTAGCCAGTTATGCATGGTTTCATCGGTGGCGGTCCACAAGGGTTCGCGCCAGTGGAACGGGTGGTGATCATCCAGCTTTCCATCTGCCTGACATAGCTTATATCTGTTAGCGGGACCAGACGGACCTCATCTTTTGGCAGGTGCCCGCGTCGTGCCTGTATTTTTTCAGACAGCGCCCGGGTGATCGGCAACAACGAAACGCGTTCTGGTGAAATTTGCAGGGGAAGGAAATGATGTTGTTTATCGGCTATTTTTCACGTAGCGTACGCACTGGTTATGGATACAGTTAGTCTGGCCTTAATTGCCCGGCGCAGCCCGCATATACAACTTGTTCTTAAACTCCGGTATCACTTCATCACTTGGATGTTTTTTACATCTATCTTTATACCATCCCAGCCTCGATCCACTTCTCCTTTAATATGAATCTTATCCGCAGGCGAGGCTGTTTGCCCCATCCAGTATTTGTTATCGATGTCCACATAAACAGTACCGCTGCTGTCACGGAATTCATAAAGCTCGTGACCGACTTGCCTGATAATGTTGCCTTCCAGTACCACCCACGCATCATCCCACTGTTTTTTAGCCTGTGAAACCGATGTCTGGGTGGGGCCGGGCCTGTAAATCCTCCCTGAATATACCCATGCTGCTCTACGGAAGAAATAATGTCCGTTTGCCGGGCAAGCGAACTGAAAGAAAGAGTGGTAATAATAAGAGTGATTAAAGTTTTTTCCATTTCTGTTTTCCCTGAAAAAAATTCCTGGAAAACTTAATGAGCAAATCTTAACTAAACCTTAAGCGAAACTAAGCGACAGAGTATTTGCTCCTTTTTCCTGATTACATCCGATGGATAAACTTTATCCAGTGGGTGCTTTCATGGGGAGGCTCTTAACCCCGGAGAGCATAAACATTACAGAGCAATACACGAGATCTGGTCATTACTTCTCTGTTTTGGCGTGAAGGTCGCCGTGATTTTTTCATCTTCTTACGGAGTGTCCTGCCCAAAGCCTCTGAAGGCAAAGATACACTCGGATAATCTCACAGCCCGAAGCATTACATAATAATTTCACGGATGTTAAGAACTTATTTTTATTATGTTTTTTCTGGTTCTGATTTGGCTGTTTTTTATATTTTTGAAAGTTTATATTTATTTTTTCTTTTTTGATATATGTCTTTTCATGTACAAAAAGATTTGCATTGCAGATATTTTGATTTTTTGTGCTGTGACGATCTTTTATTCTGCATCATGTATTATAAATAGATGTTTAACCTGTTATTTCATGATTTTCCAGTTAAGCACCCCGATTTGTTTTGTTTGTATGGTAGAAAAGATCGCAAAAATGATCTTTTTCAAAACAAACATCTGTATATAATTCCCGGCATAAAGTTTGTTTCCTTTGGAAATTTTCTGTCACAACACCAGATTGAGCCGGAGATAATCCAATGATGCTGAACAGAAAAGATGCTGATTATTATTTGGGCAAAGAAATCATGCTGGCCAGAATAAGAAGAGGGGCGCTGATACCTGCAAAAGTAAATGAGGAACATTTCTGGTTACTCATCGGTATATCATCCATTCACAGTGAGAAGATTATTCAGGCACTCAGGGACTACCTTGTTTTTGGTGTGTCCAGAAAGGATGTCTGTGAACGCTATGAAGTGAACAACGGGTATTTCAGTACCAGCCTGAACCGCCTGTCACGCATCAGTCAGGCCGCTGCGCAGATGGTTGTTTATTATTCATAAGGCTGTGTTGTTCACGGACTGAGGGGCAGCTTCCGCCTGGCATTAAAAACAGATAACAGACACTGAATTTAATTCGGATGCATATTTGCGCGCCTGTTTTACAGAGTGGTTATTAAATGTATCGAATGGCAACTCAGGATTTTTACGATGTCACGTCATGGCTGACTTTATTTCTGCCCTGTCCGGGAAGGAATAATGCCAGCCATGTTGGAAAATGTGAATGTGTATTTTCATTTTGTGAAAGACAAAAAAAAATTAAATTCAAGAGGTTATATACATGAAAAAGAGCATTATTGCTTCCATTATTGCACTGGGTGTTCTGGGCGGGACTGCACACGCTGCCAATGAAGTAACTTTCCTGGGTTCAGTAAGCGCAACAACCTGTGACCTGACCACTTCTGTCAACGGTGCCGCTCAGCCGAACCAGGTTGTTCAGCTGGGTACTGTTCAGGCAGGTCAGGAAGGTCAGGTTGTTGATTTTGCCATGAAGCCGGCTGACCCGACTGCTGGCGGATGCCAGAACTTGGCCGGTAAAACTGCCACTGTTTCCTGGGCTTCTGCTGCCCTGGATGGCGAAGGCTTCGGGGCAACCAGCGGTGCAGCTACTGACTCCAAGGTACTGGTTGAAAGCGTGAACTCCAAAAAACCGGGTGCTGTAAATGCTAACGCCAGCATGGTTGACTTCGATGCGGGCAACCTGACCGCCGACGGCCTGAAGTTCACTGCAAAACTGAAAGGTGGCCAGACTGAAGGTGACTTCAAGTCTGTGGCATCTTTCGCAGTGGCTTACAAATAATCACCCGTAAGCAGAACCTTACATATTTTATTTAAATGACGCGGCGCACGGCGGTGCGCCGCATTTAATTACTTTGTTCGTTGTTATTACATCACTGATTGCAGGCTGGGTTAGCACCTGTATATTTCATTCCGCCATCCTGCATTCCGTTATTACCTGTTTAAAGGGAAATTGTATTTTCCGTGTAATTTCCTCCGGAGAGGGACTGTCTGAGTCAGGGGGTTGTTGTGTCATTTCATCACCGGGTATTTAAACTGTCGGCGCTGAGTCTCGCCTTATTTTCGCACCTGTCTTTTGCCAGCACTGACTCAGAGCTTAACCTGGATTTCCTGCAGGGAATGGGCGCCATTCCCTCCGTATTAAAATCCGGTTCGGATTTTCCGGCCGGACAGTATTATGTCGACGTCATTGTTAACCAGGAAAACGTGGGTAAGGCCCGTTTATCCATTACGCCACAGGAAGAGTCAGCAAACGCCCTGTGCCTGTCGCCGGAGTGGCTGAAAGCTGCCGGGGTTCCTGTCCGCCTGGAGGGATATGCCTCCACGCTGAATGCTGCCGGGCAGTGCTATGTCCTCAGCCGCAACCCCTATACCAGGGTGGACTTCAGATATGGCTCCCAGAGCCTGGTGTTCAGTATTCCCCAGTCGTTCCTGGTCGGTAAAACGGACCCCAGCCGCTGGGACTACGGCGTGCCGGCGGCACGCCTGAAGTACTCCGCCAACGCCTCGCAGACGTCCGGGCAAAGCACCAGTGCCTATGCAAATGCCGACCTGATGGTCAACCTCGGACGCTGGGTGCTGGCCAGTAACATGAGCGCATCCCGGTACGCTGACGGCTCCGGTGAGTTCACCGCCCGGGATATCACGCTGTCCACCGCCATCAGCCAGGTGCAGGGGGACCTGCTGCTCGGTAAATCCCAGACCCGCAGCGCCCTGTTCTCTGATTTCGGCTTTTACGGGGCGGCACTGCGCTCCAACAGTAACATGCTGCCGTGGGAGGCCCGCGGGTATGCCCCGCTTATCACCGGGGTGGCAAACTCCACCTCCCGCGTCACCATCAGCCAGAACGGGTACACCGTGTACTCAAAAGTGGTGCCGCCCGGCCCGTACCAGCTGGATGATGTCCGCGCCGTGGGGAACGGTGACCTGGTGGTGACCGTGGAGGATGCGTCCGGCCACAAAACCACCACCGTCTATCCGGTCACCACCCTGCCGACGCTGCTGCGTCCCGGGGAGGTTGAATACAATGTGGCGGTCGGTCGCAAGTCCAGTAACTATAAGCTGAAAAAACCGTTCGCTGACGGTGAAAACGGCATGTTCTGGATGGGAAGCGTGGGGTACGGCTTTGATTCCACCACGCTGAATGCCGCTTCTATCCTGCACGGTAAATACCAGGCCGGCGGGGTGAGCGTGACGCAGGCCCTGGGCGGCTTCGGCGCCGTGTCCGCCGGGATGAACCTGTCACAGGCGAAATACGACAACGGAGACAACAAACGCGGGCACAGCGTCAGCGCCAAGTATGCCAAAAGCTTCTCTGACAGCTCGGACCTGCAGTTGCTGGCCTACCGTTACCAGAGTAAGGGGTATGTGGAGTTCGCAGACTTCTACAGTACAGACCGGTATACCCGCTACAACACAAAATCACGCTATGAGATGCGCTTCTCGCAACGCCTGGGGAACAGTAACCTGAATCTGGCCGGCTGGCAGGAGGACTACTGGTGGATGAAAGGAAAGGCCATCGGAGGCTATGTTTCCCTCAGTACCACCATTCTGGACGGTGTGTCGGTCTTCCTGAACGGCAGCTACAGTAAACGCCCGTACCTGGACAAACCGGACTACAGCACGTCGCTCTCCTTTAGCATTCCGTTCACCCTGGGTGGGGTTCGCCATTACAGCAGTACCGGACTGAGCTACAGCAGCAGCGGCAGGATGGGGATGAACAGCGGGGTGTCGGCAAGTCCGACGGACCGCCTGAGCTACGGCCTGAACACCAACCTGAGTGATAAGGGCGACCGCAGCCTGAGCGGCAACCTCTCGTATGGCTTTGATGCCATCCAGACCAACATGATGCTGTCGCAGGGACGTGATAACACCACCGTGTCAGGCAGCGTGAGCGGCACAATTCTGGGTACGGCAGACAGCGGCCTGATGATGACGAAGGAAACCGGGAACACGCTGGGCGTGGCGCGCATTCCGGGGGTGAAGGGCGTGAGGATTAACGGCTCAGTCCCCACCAACAGCAAGGGATACACTGTGGTGAACCTGTCGGATTACTCCCTGAACCGGGTCAGCGTGGACATGGAAAACGTGCCGGATGACCTGGAGCTGCAGACCACCTCCTTTAACGTGGTGCCGACGGAAAAAGCTGTCGTGTACCGGGAGTTTGGCGCCGAGCATGTGCTGCGCTACATCCTGCGGGTGAAGGAGCGTGACGGACGGATACTGAACGGGGGCAGCGCGCAGACGGAGCAGGGGCTGGATGCCGGGTTCATTGCCGGTAACGGCGTCCTGCTGATGAATATGCTGAGCGCGCCGTCACGGGTCAGCGTCGAGCGGGGGGACGGCAGTGTCTGCCATTTTTCAGTGAAAGGTATTGTGCCTAATACCGGCAAAGTTCAGGAGGTTTATTGTGAATAAGATGATGAAGTGGGGACTGGTGTCCCTGCTGTCCCTGGCCGTCAGCGGGCAGGCCATGGCAGCCTTTGTGCTGAACGGCACGCGTTTTATCTATGAGGAAGGGAGAAAGAACACCTCATTTGAGGTGACCAACCAGGCGGATGAGACCTTTGGAGGGCAGGTGTGGATAGACAACACCACCCAGGGCAGCAGTACGGTGTATATGGTACCGGCGCCGCCGTTCTTTAAGGTCAGGCCCAAGGAAAAGCAGATTATCCGCATCATGAAGACGGACAGCACGCTGCCGTCAGACCGTGAGTCGCTGTTCTGGCTGAACGTTCAGGAGATTCCGCCGAAGCCAAAGGCGTCGGAAGGGAATGTCCTGGCGGTGGCCGTGAACACGAAGGTGAAGCTGATTTACCGGCCGAAAGCGCTTGTTGAGGGACGCCGTAATGCCGAGAAGAACCTGCAGATTGCGCACCGCGGCGGTGAGGCTTACCTGAAGAACCCGACGCCGTACTACTTTGCGGTCACCGGGGTGAAACTGAACGGGCAGCCGATCAGGCTGAACGACAGGGTGATGAATGAGATTGCGCAGCTGGCGCCGAAGAGTGAGGTGGCGCTGGGGAAACTGTCGCTGAACGGAACGGTGACGGTGCAGGCTGTTAACGACTGGGGCGGCACCCAGGACTACACGCTGAAGTGAGCCGGGAGAGCAGGATGATGAGACGAAGTGAAATCAGGTGGATGAAACGTCATGTGTGTGCAGGAGCGCTGGTTACTGGGCTGCTGTTCCCTTTGGCGACAGAAGCGGCTTCGAAGGAAAATATAACCATTCCATTCACGTTAACCAACCCGCAACAGACCTGCAAACTGACCTTTGATAACGGCGGTAATACGATGAACTATCAACTGGGAGTAATGAATAAAGGAGTCCGGATGCAACACAGACCGTTTACCGTGAAAGTGGACTGTGGGCAGAGTACTGTGGTGAAGACAGCACTGACAGCAAGAAACACCACTGGAACCCTGCAGGGGGGCGGTGACAGCAGCGTAGTCATTATGCGGATGAACGGTCAGCCGTCAAATAATGGCCCGCTGTTCTGGCTGGAAAATGGTAGTAAGCGGGTGAAACTGACTGGGAAGGACGATGATGCTTTCTGCATATCCCCCTCCCCGAACAACTGTGAGCTCCGCCCTGTGACTGATATTCCGGCAAATTCACCGGAGGGGAATATTGATGTGACGGTGGTTTTTGATGTGGTTTACCCACAGTAAAAACGGCTGGGCTACTGTTTGATGAAGAGAACCCCGTTTATGCAATACCACGGTCAACAGAAAATCATCGTACCCCAATCTGAAACCAGAGGAACTATGGGGGATATGCTGCCGGAATCAACTGAATGCCGAGTGGCTAAGACTGACACCGGCTCTGTAAATGATTATGTAGGTTAACTCACTATGGTCTGACTAAACATCGGACGAAAGAACTATGTAGTGAATAACAACGTAAAAATATGGGCTATAAAATGTTAAAATTACTAATTGCTTCAGTCATCATCATGGGGGGAACGGTCATCACTTACCCTGCTCATGCAAAAACCACAACTGTATCCACATATAGTCAAGGAATCTACCAATACCAAATGCAGGCAAGTAACTTTATGATTAAGTCAGACCAAGCAGCCCTTTCTATGGTAACAATGACTTCATTCAGTCAGTGCAACGTACAAATTATATCGCGTACCTGTAATGGAACAGCTATGGTTATAGCGCCCGATGGAACACGATATCCCGCAGAAGTTGAGTGCAAGGTTGCAGATAAGGGTTTCGGCGTAATGTTTCGGGCCCCGGGCCTGGTTCAGAATGGCATTGTTGCGGGTGAAGGGTATATACTCCCCGCTGGCTATACGTTGATGTTTAGTCTCAGCCGAACAGGAGAAGTCCGTACGACTAGAACCCTATATGATGAATGTGAGGCCAGTTCGCTGGGATTGTGGCTTCACCAATATCACTTACCATCACCGAGCGTCACACTCACTTCTTCATCTGGAGCACGTTATACCCTCGGTAATGGTGTAATGTCGACAAGCTTTCCTGCAGGAGGTACGACAAAAAGTATTACCGTTGAGCATCCAGATTCGATAAACAGCAAGGCTGTGGTAAATGGTGCGTTCGAGCAAGTGATACTAAAGGCTAGTGGGACTCCTGGTGCTTCTATTCGTGTAACACAGTCGATAACTCCCAGCGAAGTGGCCAGAAATGCACAATTGTTAAAAACTACTGGAGGTCAGTGCACGACAATGCGTGCTGGAGATGAATGTAAACTTGTTCTTGCGCCAGGAACAATACGACCAGGACAGACAAGTTCGGGCACAGTGTTAATAAGTGTGCAACTGCAATAAAGCGTAATCTTCACGCCACATAAGCAAGGCAGGCGATATAGCCATAATTGACAGGTGACAAAAAATATCCATGCGTGGTGTACTGAGGCCAAAGCATCTGCGTTATACCCGGCGCTAATAACATTACATTTTCCTCAACGTATCTATAGGCGACCAAGAGGAATTTCGTAAATAACTATGAGGTAACAGTTGTGTCTCGACTCTAATGGGGTGAGAACAAAAAGTAACACGAATTACCAGACGTAAATTAGTTAACGATGTACAAAATACGTAGTTTAGTTAGCTCAGATGCAACGATAAATTAAGCAACAAACAGACTGGTACATATTTATATCATATGTCTCTTAAGGCTGAGAGGGTGGCTTAGAATACTTGTGTTATGAATATTAATGAGACTGTTTTTATTTACATAAAAAGAGCAATTCCGGTTTATGAGTGAATCCATTGTTACAAAAATTATTTCCATCGTCCAGGAACGTCAGAACATGGATGACGGCGCGCCAGTTAAAACCCGCGATATTGCCGATGCTGCCGGACTCAGTATCTACCAGGTCCGCTTGTATCTTGAGCAACTCCACGATGTCGGGGTGCTTGAGAAAGTGAATGCCGGAAAGGGAGTTCCCGGATTATGGCGTCTGCTCTGACCGCTTTCCCGGAAGACGGGGATTTCAGCCGGATATGGTACGACCGGCTTTGTATCGAATTTAACAGCGACGGCGGACTGAGTCCGGCTGAGCTGCGGGTTATCCGGCTGCTGCTGCGGGGCTATAACAGCGGGCAGATTGCTGCCCTCTGTTTTCGCAGCGTCAAAACCATTTCTGCCCAGAAAGGCCAGGCTTTCAGGCGCCTCGGCGTCCGGAATGATGCAACCCTGTTGCCGACCCTGATGCTTCTGGGGATGGTGACACTGTACACCGACCTGAACCGGGTTCATTCACTGGAAGAAGCCGGCCTGGAATGCGGGCCGGAGGCCGGATAAGTATCACTGAAAGTTATTTTATGATGTTCATGAAATTTATTTATTACGCCTGTCTGGCCGTAGTTATATTAATGGCAATGGTCTTTTGTGTGTCAGTATTTTTTATTCTGGAAAACGCATAACCGGAATATTCCGGCTGCCGCCTTAATGACCATACCTGATGAATTAATATTTACTGCTGCTGTCAGGCGGTGCCGTTAAGCGGCCTTTCGTTCTGTATATCTGTTATCCATGGAGTGTTTCCGTGACGATGAATTATGCCCGGGATCTGTTTTCCCTGAAGGGAATATTATTTTCTTTTTTGTTAGCTGGCTGCGTCTGTCCTGTGGTTGCGCAGGAGTGGGAGTCCATAACTCCCCCGGTGGTTGATGCCCCCGCTGTGGTGGAGTTCTTTTCCTTTTACTGCCCGCCCTGCTATGCGTTCTCACAGACAATGGGCGTGGACCAGGCTATCCGGCACGTACTGCCGCAAGGTAGCCGGATGGTCAAATACCATGTCAGCCTGCTGGGCCCCCTCGGCCATGAGCTGACACGGGCCTGGGCGCTGGCCATGGTGATGAAGGAAACTGACGTGATCGAGAAGGCCTTCTTCACGGCTGGCATGGTGGAGAAACGCCTGCATTCCCCGGACGATGTCCGCCGGGTGTTTATGTCTGCCACCGGTATCAGTCGTGGGGAGTATGACAGAAGTATAAAAAGTCCCGCCGTGAATGACATGGTGGCATTACAGGAACGGCTGTTTAAGGAATATGGCGTGAGGGGGACGCCTTCCGTGTATGTCCGTGGCCGTTACCATATCAACAATGCCGCCTTCGGTGCATTCTCCGTCGAAGACTTCAGGAGCCGTTATGCTGCGGTGGTCCGGAAACTGCTGGCCGGTAACCCTGATGCAGACTGATGATAAAGGCACCATACAGGCCGGAGATATCCTCCCGCTCCGTGCACTGATTCTCCTGCTGCTGACCAGCGTCTTTATCTCCGGCTTTCTGACCGGCGTCCTGGTCGTGATCTGGCTTATCAGCCGTGGGACATGATGTGAAGTCCGGTCTCCCCTGTAACAGAAAACATAACCTTCACCACCACGATGTTCAGATATTTATGTAATCAGAAAGCAGCACTGCTGACCGCCATTCTCCTGATGGCGGCCGGCGTGCTCACCCTGTGTTTCCCGGAGTTCTGGTACCCGCAGGAAACAGAATGGCAGCTCACAGCAGAAAAAGAAATTACCGGGATACACGGCGGCCTCTCCGGCCTGACATGGAACCCGGACAGCAGAACGCTGTTTGCCGTGACCGACCACCCCTCCTCGATGGTGGAGCTGGACACGGAAGGGAACGTGCTGCGGGTGATACCGTCAGACGGCGACCACGATTTTGAGGCCATCGAATACCTCGGCGGGAACCGCTATGCCCTGTCCCGGGAGCGGGAACGGACGCTCACCACCCACTGCATTGACAGCAGCACGACCGTCCTTCCGCCGGCAACATACAGCCTGACGCTGGATGTGAACAGGCACAGCGACAATGCCGGTTTTGAAGGACTTGCCCGGGGACGGGGAGAGCATGCCCTGATGGTGGCGCAGGAGAAAAAACCTCTGCGGCTTTACGTGACGGACCGGAGCCCTGATGCGCTGTCGGTGAGTGACTCGCTGACACACCGGGCCTCCCTGCCATGGTTCCTGAAGGATATCTCCGGCCTGCATTATGACCGGAACAACGGGCTCCTGTATGTACTTTCTCATGAGTCTGCCGTGGTCGTGGTGTCGGACCTGGACGGCGGGAGGAAGGTGATGTCGCTGCGCCGGGGACACTGCGGCCTGCGAAGGGATATCCCGCAGGCGGAGGGGATAGCCTCAGATGACCGGGACACGCTGTGGATAGTCAGTGAACCGAATCTGTTTTACCGCTTCACCCGCACGGCAGCGTCCTGAGGATGAAGCGGCGTTACGGGTGTGCAGGAGCAGAAAGCACACCTTCTGTCATAACACAATGAACTTAACTGTGTTCAGGGAGTTTTATCATGAAAAAAATCGTTCTGTCCTCACTGCTGCTGTCCGCAGCCGGGCTGGCTGCCGTACCGGTGGCACAGGCTGACACCCATTCCGTGTCGGTGGGATATGCCCAGAGCCGGATAGAGCATTTTAAGGATATCCGTGGGGTGAACCTGAAATACCGCTATGAGGCTCAGACGCCGCTGGGACTGATGGCGTCGTTCAGCTGGCAGTCAGGTAAGCGCGGAGAGTCCGGTGGCATTCCTGGCGGAATGAGCTGGCGTGATGATGTGAAGGCGACGTACTGGTCGCTGATGGCGGGTCCGGCTGTCCGTGTGAACGAGCTGGTATCTCTGTATGCACTGGCCGGTGCCGGTACCGGCAGGGCTGAAGTGAAAGAGCGTATCAGCATGCCGGGATACAACGGGCGGTTCACGGGTTCGGAGCGCAGAACGGGGTTTGCCTGGGGAGCCGGCGTACAGTTTAATCCGGTGGAAAATGTGGTCATCGATCTGGGCTATGAGGGAAGTAAAGTTGGCGCAGCGAAACTGAACGGCGTTAACGTTGGTGTCGGTTACCGGTTCTGATAACGGAGAGCAGGAAAGGGAGCGGAGCCGCAGGCTTCCGCTCCCGGTCAGATATGATGAAAAACATAACATTCAGCGCATCTTTTTTCAGGGAATTATTCTGGTTTGTGGTGATGGCAGGAAGCTGGTTTGTGGTGTGGTACATGCCCGGGCTGCTGCAGCACTACTACTGACAACCACAGGCCCCGGCATCACCCGGCCGGGGCTTCAGGGGGGGAGAGCAGTACAAACACCGGCCCCGTCATGGGAGGGAATGACAGGTAATAATGGAGCTGGATAAATATCTTCTTTTTTTCCTGGCAGGAGGATCAACCTTCAATCAGGGAAAGGCATTTTCATTTCGTTGCGCTCAGGACAGTATTGTCCTGACGAAAGTGCATCAGACAGAGATGCATTTTTACCGGTGGTACCATCATGTGGTGATAACAAGGGAAACGCTGTGCCGGTTTGCCCGGCAGCTGGATGTGGATGTTCTTAAATTTTATATCCCGAAAGACATCCCCCGGTACCTTGTGCAGCCTTGCCCAAAGGACTCTGTGTTCCGTCCGTTGATGGTGAGACTCTGTGCCGGAACGGATAACAGTTACGGAGAGACCGGACCAGAGAATCCGTTCCTGACGTTTGCACTGGTATCGGCCTTTTGCGAGCAGGATATTTTTTTCCCTTTCCTGAAGACATGCCTGAAACAAAGTATGGCAGACCAGGTGGCTACGGTGATAAACCGGAATGTGAGTGAAAACTGGACCATACACCGGGTTGCCGGCGAGCTGTATGTCAGTGTCAGCCTGTTAAAGAAAAAACTGAAAGAGGAGAATACATCCTACACACGTATTCTGCTGGAATGCAGGATGAAAAAAGCATCGGAGTTAATTGTTATGCAGGAGGGGGCGGTCAAGAAAGTGGCATATCAGTGCGGGTACAGTAGTGTGCCGTATTTTATCAGCCAGTTCAGGAAATATTACGGATACACGCCTTCAAGATGCAAGCCTGACGGAAATTTATTTTATAGTTTTACTGCAAAATAACAGTAAAACCGTCGTATAATATCCGGCTGCAATCCGGGGTTGTAACTTCTGGCATAAAGGCTCCAATCCTCAAGCCATGGAGACGCCGCTTCATCCTCAGGACGCTGCCGTGCGGGTGAAGCGGTAAAACAGATTCGGTTCACTGACTATCCACAGCGTGTCCCGGTCATCTGAGGCTATCCCCTCCGCCTGCGGGATATCGCTTCGCAGGCCGCAGTGTCCCCGGTGCAGCGACATCACTTTCCTCCCGCCGTCCAGGCCCGACACCACGACCACGGCAGACTCATGAGAATTGAGTTTGTAGTGCGTTCTGAGCAATTTTTTCTGCTTTGCTGGTACTTTCTGTTTAAAACGGTTCTGAGTGGCTCCTGTTACGTTCAGGGGATGGAGCAAAAGGAACGTATGACGTCACGGTAGCTAAAATTGTCAACTGCTGAATCGTGGGGTCCCGCGCCAGTGGCGTGGGTTCCGATTCAGTGGTTGACAACTGCATATAAAATACCCTGCTGGCGGGGTGATGGTTCACGCAGTGGGCCATCGCCCTGCAAAGCCAGACGGGACATAACGCCACTCAGTAATTTAGTTACATCATTCATTATTAAAAGCGACTCCATTCCGGCCCTTTGGGCCGGGGCGGCGGTGCTTTTCAGTGGTGGGAATGGGCTGGATATCAGGTTTTTGTTCCGGTTTCGTTGGTTAGGATTTTGGATGTTGTAACTATTTGCATGACCGGGGCCCGGCGCATCGCGACGGGAGGTACTAATGTTGTTTCCGAACCGGCGCGGACGTGAGTCCGCTGCAAGGGCGGGCATTCTCTGGAACCTGTCCACAGGGCAGGTGATGAACAGGTTATTTATTTATAAGAGAGAAAGATTATGTATTTAAAAGAAGTACAGATCTGGGGTTTAAAGGAAACCACGCACTTTGAAATCAGGTAGCCTGGCGCTTTGTCAGTATATCGGTTGTAACTTTATGGAAAGGTCCCTTGCAGTTATCTGTGAGTAACTGAATATTGCGACCGGAAATGGCTCAGGCGGGAACATTTCTGGCCATTCTGGCAGCAGAATGAGAGATATTTTGGCAGGAAGAACGAGCGTTCCGCGCAGAAAACAGGCGGCGCCCGGCGACAGACGTACAAAATCCTCCGACGTCAGCCGGATTTTCATAATCTGGTGGGTTATATGGGGACGGTGGCCATGGTCAGTCGCGTGTAGTTTTTGCCCCGCGACATCATCATGCGCTCTTTCACGCGCCGCTGCAGCTCCCGCTTCATGGCATCAAGCCCGCCGGTAAAGCGTCCGCTGGCGTATTCCCGCGTCAGCTGCTGTTTCACCAGTGTTTCGATGTCCTTACGGGTTCTGTCCGCGTCACGCCGCGCCCGGGCGCGTTTCAGTCCGTGCAGTTTACGTTCAGACTGGTAGCTGCGGAGCCGTTCGCGCACAAATCGCCAGGCTTTCGCTATCAGTTCGTCCATCTCCAGCGGCTCCAGATTCTGCTTTTTGCGCTGCTGATTTTCCCATTCGACACGACTGCGGCGGGCGGCCATAACAGCCACGTCAGAAACGTCGAGCGCGGAGAACAGTGCCGGCGTGAAGGTGATATCGGTCGGGATGTTGCAGCCAATCTGCGGATCGTACTCGGTCTGGTAGGTAATCAGCCCCAGCTCTGCCATAAACTTCAGCGCCCGTGTGGCGCGGGTGATGGACAGATTACCACTTTTTGACTCAGTGGCCAGACCGCACTCTATAGCCAGATTGGTGATGGATCTCTGTACACGGTTGGCCAGTGGATCATAATGGAAGCACAACCCCTGAAGCAGCGCATCGATGGCACGACGGCGCAGCAAAGGCGGCATCCGGTGACGCTTTCCCAGCGAACGAACGCCACATGGACGGAAAAATCAAAACGGGACGTGAACCCTTCGGCTTTCGCCATCAGCTTACGACAGAACGGCAGGGTCTTTTTCCCTTCTCTCGGCGTGAATTCCGGATTCGGATTTTTGACCTGTCGGTAATGAGTGAACAGTGTTCGGGTGTCAGTCACTTCTGCCTGCACTTACAATGCACGGAAGGAGTAAATGCCACAGAAACAAGTATTGAAATTTTCTGAGCATAAAACTATACTCCCTGCATAGCCTGATTGGTGGCTATACAGTTTAAGTAGGCCCCGTTAATCTTTCGTTCCCGCCAAGAAATGAGAAGATTATCGGGGTTTTTGCTTTTCTGGTCCCGGGTAGACACCTCATCAGAACCAGTTCCCTGCCACCTTACGGCGTGGCCAGCCATCAAAATTCTTTAGACGATCAGCAATCTAACACTCACTGACGAGACGATCAAGAAAGTTACTCATTCACCTTCTTATCTCAGGCTCTTTTAGCCATTTCCCGTTCAATTAGTAGCTCAATCATTTGAGCCTGAGTAGTTCCAGTCTCTTCACAAAGCTGCTGCAAGCTTTCTTTATGTATGTTTTGTATGAAAACATTGAGCTCTTTATGCGTCGTCTTTTTTCGTGAAATAGATAATCTCTTCTTCTCAGCGGAAGATAAGGGATTACCCTTTCTGTAAATGCGTTTCGATGAGGAAGTTACTGCATTTTCAATCTGCGACATCTCTGCCTCCTCAAGGATCAAACCTGGATCGTTTGCAGAGAATACTACAGATTTCTAAAATCAGCGACTTACTTTATGAACGTAACCTGTGTTGGCGCACGGTTTACGTTTCAGGATCGTTTCCTGGGATGTCAGTACGTCTGTTTCCAGTCCGTTCCCTGCGCCCAGCGGGATGTCCAGTGGTTCAGGTAGCTGCGGGCTAGGACTGAGTCATCCCAGACGACAGCACGTTCTCCGAATTCGAACGGTCTGCTGCACGGGAATAGTTAAACGATCCCACTTCGGTGTGGCGACCGTCGCTGACGATCACTTTGTCATGAAGAATTTTGTACACACTGACGGTACGAACCGGAATGCCGGCACTGGTCAGCAGGTTCATTGTCACCCTGCTGGCGTTATTGTTTTTCCCGGTATTGGCTTTCCAGTCCAGTCCCCCCCTGACATCCACTCCCCGACGTTTTGCACTAATAAGAGCGCCAGCCACCTCCGGAGAGGTGAAGGAATACCCCATCAGCCGGATATTATGTTGCGCAGCCTCAATAGTCTTAAGAACCAGCTGCTTGCGCTGCCCTCCGGTGAAAAACCGGCCTGAACGGACGGTGCCGCAATAGCTGGCAGGGAGCCCAGCAGGGATAAACACGCAAGTGTGACCAACGTCAATCCATGACCTTTCCTGAGTCTCATTATGTACCTCATATAAACTTGATTAGAGTAGTGATTTTATTACTTCAGAAACGCCGGAATCGGGGGAAACTCGTTTTTCCCGGATTGCCGGGGCTGGACAACGACGCGAGCGGCGGAGGCGTCAGGATAAATTGTTATTGCCTTCCCTAGTGGTGGCACGATCATTACGCTCCATCCCGGCCAGAATCAGCACGGCCGCGTTTTCCAGAGTTTCCTGTCCCGCGCCGCCCGGTATCACTGTCACGTTCTTCTCCGTGGCCTCCTTAACCGGCATCATTATCATCACCGGCTAGCCCTGCAGCGCAAGCGTATGTGCCAGTCGGTTACTGCCATCCAGTATGCTTTTCGTGTTCACGTTTCCACCCCTGATTTTATGCCCTTTCAGGGCGGCGGCCGCAGCACTACTGATATCTTCACTGGTGAGCGCGCCTTCATAATGACTGGTGGCAAAAATACCGTTGTGATACGCAAGCCAGGCATCCGCCCTCGCTGATTTCCAGATTTCCAGCCCCTTCTGTGCGGCTTTCAGCGAGTTTTCCCACTGCTGTACAAATGTGGGCCAGTACTTAAACACATAGCGGACCTGCGGCCTAGCTTCACAGCCTGCAGCATCGGGGTAAGGCCGGTGCCACGCCGTACAGACGGTCTTTCTGTTTCATCCGTTCACTCATTATACTGGGCTTCTCCGGTTCAGACCGTCTGCGCCAGCACCGCGCGGAGTTCCGCTTTTCTGGCGTTCTGCGCCCGAACCTTTGCCAGTCGCGCCAGCGCGTACTGTTCTTCCTCCACGGTAATATGCTCCGTCACATACCCTTCCGTGTCATATCGGCAGGCCCCGGCTTTCATCGCGCTGAGATATGCTTCAGAACGGGCAATCGCTTTCAGCGCACGGATTATCTTTTTGTGTGACAGCGGGATACCACGCCTGGAGGCGTCCTCAAACAGCGCCTCACGCACGCCACAGGCGAAAAGACGGGGCGTGTCGCCGTCAAACAGCCCCGGCCACCAGGGTTTCAGCGTGCTGACCGCTTCCTCCACTGACTGAAATCGCAGGTAGATGGACAGATCTTTTCTTGCCCGGGCTTTTTTTTCTGTCAGTGACGCTTCCCGGACAGCCCTGTCAGCCAGCTGCTGTTTCTTCACCTTCCACTTCGGGGGCGTGGTGACGTTAATAATGGTTTTGCGGCTGCGGGCCGGCGCTTCCCCATTCGTTTTCCGTTTCAGTGTCAGTACCGGTCGTTTCTGCTCAGTCATGCTGTATGCTGCCCCTGCCAAATCCTGCTCATACCGCCAAAGATACCACACCCGTCACATCGCCAGAACGCCCAGGGCAGCCAGATGGCAGGTGTAGAATACCGGGAAAAAATCAGCCGGCCAGAACCGGGGCCGTGATTTGCCTGTCAGCGAAACAAGCCATACCGTCAGCCCGGTCACCAGAAGTCCTGCCACCGCCGCGGCATCACTGGTGACCAGATTCAGCGCGGGGACGGCCACCACCAGGCAGGCCGCAAGCGCCAGATGTTCTTCAGTATCTGTGGTCCGGTACAGCCGGTAACAGATGACCAGCACCAGCACGCCGGCAACGCCGTAGCTGGTTCCGGACAGGGGTATCCACGCCGTCAGCAGTAACAGCGCGGCCGCAGAGTGAAACAGGCAGCGCTGCTCACACCACTTCAGCGCCTGCGCGGTCACCGCAAAGGCAAACAGAATATTCCCTTCATACCACGGAAATCCCGCCAGAAAATATCCGGACTGCGCGATAACCGCCCATCCCCACAGCCGGTTAATCGCAGACTGGCGGATATGCGTATGCCGGGACAGGTTCAGCCCCCACACCAGGGCAAACAGCGGAAACGCCCCGCGCCCGGCCAGAAACAGCCACTCTTGGTTCAGGTGCAGGATACGGTTAATATGGTCAGCCACCATCAGCAGCAGCGCCACGGTTTTGATGAGATCTCTCTGTCCCGGCGACCAGGCCAGCAGTCGCTGCAGCCGGGTATCCACCCGGACTGCCCGCGAATCGTTACGTGTGGCGTTATCCATCGTCATCGTGGTTTATCTTCCCGTATCAGTCCCCGCCCGGGGTTTTCTCTTTCTGCAGGTCACGCACCATCTCCTGCTCCATCTGCTGCAGCCGCTCCCGGCCCCGGTTTTCCCGCGCCACTTCCCGGATGGTCTCCCGCTCCCTTTGTGGTTCGCGCAGCACACTCTCCGGCAGCGGGGGTTCCCGTTCAGGCGGGGTCATTCTGTCCTGCTCCTGGCCGGCAATCTCCCTGACCGCCTGCGCGGTTTTCTCCTCCGGCAGGTCAGATTTGTCCTCAGCCATTTTACGGACAATCTCATCCGCACGGCGTTCTGTTTCACGGCGGACTGCCTCTTCTGCCTGCCGCTGTGCCAGAATCTCTGCCGTGACCGGCTCCCCGTTCCCCGCGCCGGGCTGCACGTTACTGTCAGGAATATCGCTCCACACCCTGCCGCCGGTAATGGCGACGGGATTCCATGGACGCCCGTCACCGGCAATTCGCACCACCACGCCGCTGTCGGGGTTATCCCGGGCAATCCGGACGCCATCCTGCATGCTACCAGCCAGCAGGCTTTCGCCGTTACGACTGCCCTGCAGGGCCACAAACTGCGCCTCTTCACTGCCTTTCACCCGACCTTCCCCGGTGAATCCCCGCAGCCCGGCACCGTCATCCGTTGTCAGCGGGTTCAGCCAGATACCGGCGGATTTACCGTTACGGTCAAACGCCGGCAGCGCCACATACGGCTGCGGATACTTGCGCCCCGGTGCAATAAAACGCGCCCGGCTGTCTCCCTGCGCCAGTCCGGCGTTGCGCAGCACGGCACGGCCGGCGGCCACGTCCCGCAGTTCCCGGGCGGTGCTGAACAGGCGCTCTGCGTTCATCATCTCACGCTCTGATTTAGGCTCCAGCACGTCATGGGCCGTGCCCTTTTGCTCCGCACTGTTGATGGCCTTAACCCAGCCCTGACGGTCGTCGGTGTACACCTGCACATGCTGCTTCATACGCGACAGCGCCACATACGCCGACTCAAAACCGGCCATCTGTTTCCGGCCCCCTTCGGTTCCCTCCAGCGCAATGGCAAACGTCTCACTGGCCCCCTGCGCACCGTGGGCGGTGATGGCATACGCCAGGTCAATATGCTGCTCTGCCCTGTCCTGCCCGGGCCGCACCACGCGGGTCTGTTTCCCGTCTGACAGCGTGACGCTGTCACCGGAAACCGCCGTCACAGTCCAGACGCTGTTGGCCACATACCCGCGTTCCCTGTCACTCTTCGTGAAACGCATCCGGTCACCGGCCCCCACCCGGATAGTTTCCGGATTGTACAGTGTGACGCCCTCTGCCGCTGCTTCCCGGGGGGAAATCAGGCGCGTGTTGCCGTCGGCATCCTGCAGGGTTATCAGCCCGTCCTCCTTACTGATACCGGCAATCCGGTGATACACATTATCCACCAGGGCAAGCGCGCCCTGATGATTCTCCCAGGTGGACAGACGGCGCAGCTCCCCGTCACGGATATTCGCGGTGGTAAGTACAGGGACAGTGACCTGCTGCTCACTCGGTTTCGCCAGTGCATCCTGAATCATACTGTTCAGCACCCGACGATCCTCATTCAGATGCGTGACAATCAGCGTCTGCTCCCGGGCGTCCGGCGTTCTGCCGGTATAGTCGCGGACAATGGCCTCATACAGCGTCACGGGCACATCCGGAAAGGCTTCGCCCTTTTTCTCCGCCTCCTGTGCGGCTTTCTCCAGCTCCCGCTCCTGCAGACGGCTGAACTCCGTCACCGAGTTTTCCGGCGCCCATGCCCCCTTCAGGCGGGGAACCAGAACCGGCTTCACGCTTTCAAGCCCGGACAGTGCCTTATTCACATCCCGGTTAATCAGGCTGTACACGGCGTCCCGCAGTTCCGGCGTCTGGCGCACAATCTCCTTCATGATGGCCACATCAGCCGCGCTGCGCGTCTGCTGCAGACGGAAAGGCTGGCCGGGTGCGATGGCCTGCAGCTGGTCCGTGTCACCACTCGCCACGGCACGACCACCACCGGCCGCAATCAGGGCGTATGCCCGCGCCATATCGGTGTTGCCCACCATCGAACTCTCATCGAGAAGGAACAGCGTGTTGCTGAAATCCGGCATTTCTCCGCTGCGCTGCTGCAGCTTCGTGTCATGCAGAAAGGACGCCAGCGTCTGTGCTTCCACGCCGGCACTGCGCATCTCCCCGACCGCACGGTGCGTGGGGCCAAGCCCCACGACACGGGGACACTCACTCTCCGGTAGCATGTTCACGGCAGACATCACCGCCCGGAACTGGGTGGTTTTCCCCACACCGGCATACCCCTGTACCACGGTGAAACGATCGGACGTTTCGAGTATCATGCGGGTGGCGGCGCGCTGCCCTGATGTCAGCGTCTCCATGAGTTCGCCCGGCACCTTCGTCATCAGCGGCGTGACCGCTTCCTTGCCTTCGAGAATATGGCGCAGAATGCTCTTTTCAGCCTCATACGACGCACGGGAAACCAGCAGGTCTGTGCCATAACCTTTTGCCACATCCACATGCAGTAAATCGCCCCGTTTTATCTGAGCATCAATTTCCCGTCCCAGGTCAGCAAAACCGGTTCCCTCTGCAGCAAATGATTTCGCCTCCGTCAGCAGGTCCACCTGGCTGAATGCCAGGTTTTTACTTTCCACCACAGGAATGGCCAGATGAATGGCCTGCTGTGCCGGCATGTGAAGCCCGGTTTTCTGGCGGCTGATGGCGGTTTCCAGCGATACCTCACCGGCACGCGCCTTTATCTGCTCAGAAACGACTGTAAAAGACGGGTGACGGGAGAGTTTTTCAGCAGTGCGGGTCTCATCCAGTGAGGAATACAGCCGGACATCCCGGCCGCTGCGGGCCAGAGCGTTCAGGGTGGCGTTGTCCATCGCCATCTGTGTGACGGAGGCAAAAACTTTCGCACTGTCACTGACGGAATGTCCGGGTGTTTCCACCCAGCCGTTTTCCAGCTTCAGCGCCGTGAACGGGGAATCCCCCACCGGCAGGGAAGCCGGCTCAGCCCGTCCCGGAGCGATGACCGTCATCATGCCATCGTTCACCGCTGATACCTGCAGCCGGTCGCCGCCGGAGACGCGAAGCCCGGGAATTTTTCCCGTCACCATAAGACGCTCGCCGTCTGCCACCGGTATCTTCTCCGGCCGGAAGAGTGACCAGCTGCTGTCCAGGGCTGAAATCCGCACCATCTGCGTCTCTCCCTGCGCATCCCGCAGGGTCAGACTGTGACTTTGTGCGGTCACCCGGTCAATCACATACCGGTCATGGGACCGTTTCTCCGGGTTCCACTGCTCCATCACCATCCCTTCACGGTACATGTCGCGCAGGTAACGGTTCCGGCTGTCCAGCCAGACCGGCGACAGGACGGTCATCATGGTGTCCTGCTGCCCGAGTATCTCCTGCGTCTTCAGCTCACTGCGTATCATCCCCGCCAGTATGGCCTGCTCACGCACGCCGCTGACCTGCGCCACGCTCTCTTCCCCGGCTTTCACCGCGGCCACAAAATCCCCAGCCAGCCGGGCATAGCGGACATTCCGGTCCGGCTCGCTGATAATGGTCGCCGGGGTCTGCTGCCCGCCCTGCCAGCGGTAACTGTTCACGCCGGCCTCCTTCATGGCCATCAGCGCGCTGCCGGTACCGGTGCGCTGACCGCTGTCGGTAATGAGTACCTGGACGTTATGACGCGCCGCGCCATCCAGCAGGGTCAGAGTCTCCTTCAGGGACAGCTTTTCGCCCTGGTCGACAATAACGGTACTGCCCGGGGAAAATGACATGCCCTCCTGCAACTGACGACGCCCGGTTATCAGCTCACCGGACAGACGTTCATCCTGCTTCAGGTTTGTCTGCGAACGGCGGTCGGCGGCAATAATCTGCACCTCACGCCCCTGCTCCCGGGCCATCATCGTAAGTTCTGCCACCCGCTCCCGCTGACCGGCAGCACCGCCCTGACCACTGATAATGGCCAGTGACGGGCGGTCCCGGGCCAGGACACTCACCGCGTCGCTGTAACTTCCCGTGCGGGGCACGCTCTTCTCCGGATGGACGGTCACCCGGTTCTGCTTCATGATATCGCTGCTGAGTGCCCGGACAGACAGCTCATCGAGCACATGAATACCTGAGGTGAACAGTCCTTTCTCCCGGTCGAGGGGGATAAGCTGTTCGCGGCTGATGGCTTCATCAATCCCGGCCCGGGCCTTCTCAATCACGCCGGCTTCCGGCGGCAGCATCCCGACCGTTCTGGCCAGCACGTCGGTATACGTAAACTGAACCTTCCGGTCGCTTAACCCGGCAATGGCCTGCGTCACCGCCTGCTGAATATCCGGCTGCTCCTGTGACGGAACAGGCTGCGCTGCCTGTATTTCCGCCCTCCTGTCCGCAGCCTCACGGTATGCGCTGATATCAAACCCGGTATCTTTCAGGGTCTGCATCCACTCAGCCATTTTCACTTCCGGATCGACATGCTGTTTGGATTTACGCGTATCCAGCGCCGCCACATCCCGGGATTTCAGCGACGCGTCATCACCTACTGCTTCCCGTATAGTCTGCGAACGACTGGAAAAGGCCTCCACCGGGACACCGGGCATCTCCCACATACCGTGCTTACCGACCACTTCCGTTTCATAGCCCAGCGCTTCAACCTTCTCTTTCAGCACCGCGCGGTAAATCTTCCCGAAGGCTATCTGGTTAGCATAGACATTCTCGATAAATCCCGTTTTTCCCACCTTATCGCTGCTCAGGGTCTTCCATTCCCCGTCATGCTGCGTGACGTTGGCCACCACGGCATGGGTATGCAGCTGCGGCTCCTGGTCACGACTGGTGTCATGGTTGAACAGCGCCATCACCAGATTACCGGTGAGCACCGTTTCTGACTGCCCGTCCGTCATCGCCCTGGTGGAGGCCAGCGCTTCCACCTGACGGACAGCGATATCCACCGCCTTGTTGTGTGCCTCAGTCAGGCGTTTATCGCCTGCCAGCATGGCCATCAGGGAAACACTTTTGGGGGCAGAGAAGGTCAGATCATAGCCGGGGCGGTGTTTGTTGCCGCCGTCCTGCTGCCGGCTCAGATCAGCCCCGTCGGGCAGTCTGCCTTCCAGTACCCGGGTGAACACCTCCTTATCGACGGCGCCCTGCAGCCCCAGCTGCTCCGCGCCTTTTCCGGCCCAGCGTTCCTCCAGACTGCCCAGCACGTAGTAGTTATCCCTGTCGCTGTAATAACCGGCGGCACTCCCCGCTGACCGGACCTGTGCAATGCTCATCATAAATGTATATCCCTTTGACATATCCCATCAAAAAAACCATAATGGATATACGTAAGACATATCCCTGTAAGGAGGCACATGATGGAAACCAGCGTATTTCTCAGTAACCGAAGCCAGGCGGTCAGACTGCCAAAAGCAGTGGCATTGCCGGAACATGTAAAACGTGTGGAAGTTATCGCTGTCGGGCGAACCCGGATCATCACGCCGGCCGGAGAATCGTGGGATGAATGGTTCGACGGGAACAACGTCAGCGCCGATTTTATGGATAACCGGGAACAACCCTCTGTGCAGGAATGGGAATCATTCTGATGCTGAAGTTTATGCTGGATACTAACATCTGCATTTTCACGATAAAAAACAAACCTGCCAGCGTCAGGGAGCGTTTTAACCTGAACCAGGGGAGAATGTGTATCAGCTCGGTCACCCTGATGGAGCTGATTTACGGTGCCGAAAAAAGCCAGATGCCCGAAAGAAATCTCGCTGTGATAGAGGGGTTTGTTTCCCGACTTGATGTTCTGGATTATGACACGCCGGCCGCCACCCATACGGGGCAGATCAGGGCAGAGCTTGCCCGTCAGGGACGCCCTGTCGGGCCATTCGATCAGATGATTGCCGGTCACGCACGCAGCCGGGGACTGATTGTTGTCACGAACAACACCCGGGAGTTTGAACGTGTGGGTGGACTGAGAACTGAGGACTGGAGCTGATACCGCCATCAGAAATCATCTCCCGGCTCCGGTTCATCATTTCCGTGCCCACGGTGAACGTTGATATTCACCTCCTCCCGCCGTTGCATCTGCTGCTGAGTATTCACCTCCTGCTCCTGCCGCCAGCGCTCATACGCCGCCATGTCCACCACCTCACCGGACGCATTAATCCCGGGGGGCAGTGGCTGCTCTTCGTCTTCCGGCTTCATTTTCAGTTCCTGTCCGACACCGCCTGCAGGCGTATTCACGGCGGTACCCGCCGCTGCTGATTTTTTATCGCTGACAACCGTGGGCTGTGGCTGTTGCGGCTGTTGCGGCTGTTGCGGCTGTTCAGCCTGCGCTTCTGCTGCTGTCGGCGCAACCGCTTCTGTATCCGGTTCAAACAGGCTGGACATCTGACGTCCCTCGGCTTCCCTTGCAGCCAGAACGGCGCTCAGACGGGCTTCCGCCTCCGGATTCATTTCCCGGGGAATAAACTCCGGCGCCACTTTGGGACGTTCCTGGTATTTCAGGGCCAGCTTCACTGCCGGATAGGGTCCGGGCAGCGTGACATAACAGGTCAGGTCGGGCAGTGACTGAATATCGGAGTAGCTGACCAGTGTGACACGCTCCATCTCTTTACCGGTCGACACCCCGTCACGAACGGGATCGGCACCATAGGAATACTGCTCACTGGCTTTCAGGATCTCTTTTTCACCAATCTCATGTGCGACATAGTCGGCAATTTTATAACTGGGTGAGCGGAAGAAGGCCCTTGTGTTCATCACATCCAGCAGGGTTGCCGCCGCTTTCTCACCATAGATATCCTCCATCTGTGTACTGGACTGAATACCAAAGACATAGCAGCCCCCGAATTTACGGGCTTCCGGGACAATTTCCACGAGGTCGGGCAGCTTGTGCAGCGTGGGCAACTCATCACAGAAGAACCACACCCGACGGTTACGGTTCTCTCCCATCGCCAGCAGGCCCCGGATGGCAATGGACAGCCACATGGAAATCACCGGCTTCAGGGAAGAATGTGTGTCAGCGTTTGAAGAAATAAACAGCCAGCCGTTTTTTTGATCCTCCCGGACGCCGCGCATCCAGTCACGGATGGTGAACGGTTCACCGTTACGCTCGATTCCCTGAAGATAGCGGACGGCTTTTACGTAGTTGGTCAGCACAGCCCGGATGGAAATGGCCGTCTTCTCGATTTTTTCTTCCACCAGGTTGGCCGCCGGGGAATCACGCAGGTAGGTTCGCAGTTTTTCAATCCTGATTGAGAGCAGAGTGTCAACCAGCTTGCTGTAGCTGCGATCGCTGTCATTACGCATCAGGTATGCCGCTTCAGCAAAAATGGTTCGTCCGGAACCCTGCCAGAACGGATCTTCCTTCGTGCCCATCGGGATCAGGGTATTCGCCGCATTATCAAAATCCGGCAGGGTGAGGCATTCCCGCCATAAATCCCATGCGGCACACCGAGCGTCACAGGGGTTGAGAATTTTATCGATGGACGGGTCGTAGTAGCTTTTGACAAACTCACAGGAACGATCGTACATCACCACCATGTCGCCGCGCTGACGGGCATAGTTAGCCAGCCGGCGTATGATTTCAGACTTACCGGTACTGACTGTCCCGTGGAGCAAAAAGTTCTGAATCTCTGAATCCTTAATGATTGGCAAATCGCCAATCAGGATATCGGACGCTTTTCCGTCTTTTTTCAGCATCCTGGCAACGTCTTTCGGATTGTCGGTAAGCTGGCGTCCTCCGGTAACATCATCCTCACTCTGCTGTTTTCCCTGACGGCCCAGAATCCATGTGGCCATAAAAAATGTAATCAGGCAGATAACCAGCGCCACACAGGCGGCCAGAACAAAGGCCGACCACAGTTGTTCCCCACACCAGACCGTGTATTTGTCCTGCAGAACCTGGGCGGCGTTCATCCGGAACGTCTGGCCGTAATACCGGATCTCATAGACAGGCTGGGATTTAATTAAATCCCGCATTCCTTCAAGCGTGGTACACCACCAGTAGATACACCCATTCACAAACGTCTGCCAGCTGAGTTTCACCCATAACACCAGGCCGACGAGTATCCAGAAGAAAATAAACAGGCAGTAAAATATAATGTTGGCGATCTGGCTGAACATGCGAATACGCATGGACGCAATCTGACCGCCCTGGGTCATATCCTTCGCATTAAAGCTCATAGATGTTATTCCAAAGAAAGATTATCAGTCCGGACGGGGAATTAATTTGAATAAATGACCAGCCGTTACTTTCGTTTTTTCAGAAAATAAAGAACAGCAGCACAGGCTACCAGTACAGCAAACAGCCAGGAAAACGGATTGCCGTTAGTCATGTGACAAAGAAGTTCTGATAATGGCATTCCGTATCCTTATTATTCCCGCTTCGCGGCAACACTTCACGGCCGCACAAAGAATTTGCACAACCGCTCAGTGTTTTCATATTTATTTCGGAAACGCCGGAGAGAAATGAAATTTATTTCTTTCCGGCCCTGGACAACGAGCAAAGCGAGGCGTCAGTCAGGAGGCCAGTCAGACCGGCCTCCTGAAGATGATTAAAGAATATTTGCAATTGATTTGGCCAGTTGTTCTTCCAGAACAGGCTTCGCCTCTTCAAACTTCAGGTTAACCTTGTTGGCATTCGATACCACACGGGTCTGGTATTTATGCTGATTACCGGTTTCGGTGCTGGTCTGGATTTTGGCACCCGAGGTTCCCTGGCGGAGGGCGGCCACATTATCGGTTGTGACCGTCGCTTTGGTACGTTCGGCAATCTGCACATCCGTAATCATGGTGTAGTTGACATCCTCAACCAGTGCATCGGCAGCCATACCCGCCAGTCCAGCAGCAAGCCCTACCCCCAGCGTGGCACCTGCTGAGTTAGAGTTATACGCTGTGATACCGGCCCCGAGCGCTGCCCCGGAGAGCGCACCTTCATAACCACGGTTCAGCCATCCCTGGGACTCACGCAAATCCATCTTGTCGGCCTTCAGCACGTTGGCCTGAATCCAGTAGTATGCTTTGTCTGGTGAGGTAACCACAGTATACCCTTTTGCCTGAATATCTTTTGCAATCAGGCTCTGCAGGTCACTCATATCCTTATCGGAGGTGTTTTTCACCTGCAGATACACCGTCCGTTCACTGGACGGGTCAAGCCAGATGGTCTGGCTCATCTGGGTTTTCACTTCAAGATTACGCTTTTTGATTGCTGTGCTCATCGCACCACACCCTGACAGGGCCAGAGTGGAACTGACCAGTGTAACCATCATTATTTTTTTCATTTTCATCCAATTACCTTTATTTACCAACCATAGTTTTCTTATTACCTGTCATTATTATCCTGCCAGCGAGCCCCAAAAGTATTACCAGCCGAATCAACTCCTCCATGCACAGGATATCCAGTTGAGGGGTTGTAGTAAGTAGTTTGACGATACTCAACAGATTCAAAATCCAGACTCCTATCTTCATCATATTGGTCATCAAGCTGACATTTCATCCACTCTTTTATGCTTATACAACCACTTACTCGTCTTAATTCATATAATGCCCCACCGATAAAAATCATTAAACTTAATAATGGCGAGAGTAATGAGCATACGGGCATAATTACATACCAAATTCCTTTACTAAACTTGAACTCATCAGATATGTTATTTTTTTACGAATTTGAATAAACAACCAGATAAACAGCCCCTGCCACAGCAGAACAAATAACAGGATAATCCCTGTTTCAGCGACTCCCCACTCAGCTAGATAACAGGCAATAAACTGTACCACTGTCATCAGAACAATCTGAGCTAAATTTTTCATTCCCACCTCCCGGATATCGCCTTACTGTTTGTGTTTATCCTGATACTCTTTTGCCCTCTTCATCAGTTCCTCAGGACTGTCCGCGCCAGGCATCCTTTCCTGTGCAGCCTTTTCTTCATTATATTTATTATTCTGGGATAGTGCTTCTGTTTTATACTGTTTTTGCAGGCCAGAATACTGCTGGTCAATAGTCTTTTCCTCACCCTGGATATTTCCATAAGTATCGTTTATATCGGAATGATAGTCTGTGACCATATTATCAACCTGGTTTTTTACATCATTACTGATATTACTGTCCCGCGTCCGTTGTTCCACCATTGCCTGATGGGCCTGATGATCGGCTATCACATCCTGTTTATCACCACCACCGGATACTGTGCTCATACCACTGCCAATATCACCACGGGCTTCGCCCCAGGCATTATCCACACCAGGCTGGACCTGCTCCTGAACAAAGGCCCAGGCCATTGCCCGACGTCGTTCTGCCACCTCCGGCGAACTGGTATTTGTCAGAATATTTTCTGCATCCTGTGGCGCATGCTTTTGCACAAAATTCACAAACTGCTGTGACAAATCTTCGCTCATCTGCCCACTCATGCTTTCTGTACGGGACGCCATCTCAGCATACTCATGGCTGCGGGTCAGGTTCGTGGTGTACTGGTCATAACTCTGTTTCGCTGAGTTCAGGGCTGCAGACAAATGATCCACACGAGAAGCAGCATTATTGTCCGTATGGCTTCCGGACTCACTGACCTTACGGCTCGTGAAGTAATCGCTGGCCTCCTTAAAATCCTGCGTGGCTTTGGCATCAACACCATGACGAACATCTTGGCTGGATCGTGAACTACTGCTGGCCTGATGCGTATCATCATCGCTCCAATCAATACCAGCACGACCACCGGCTTTAACACCAGCTCCACCACCAACCCCCAATATCTTGGGCCTTATGCCCCACTCTGCATGTGCATCGCCATAAATACCCGCCGATGTTCTGGTGCTCCTCGAAGCCAACTCCTGAGTAGCCTGCTCATTGCTGATATTATGTGCCTTCGCATAGCTTTCCACTGCGCTGCGCATCCGGCTGGCCATCATGGAATCCTGCGCGCTCATGGTGCTGTCAGCACCACTGGTCACTGAGTCGCTGCTGCCCCGGTTCGTCCCGAACTGACTGAGCGTATTCCAGGCGCTGGCGATACTGCTGCTGAAACCATGCAGGGCGCTTTCTGCCTGCGTGCTGGCTTCCCGCGCCATCTCCTGCTGTGCCGCCGCTATCTGCCGGGTCGCGTTGATATTCACCGGCAGTCTGGACTGCGCGCCGCTGGCATCCATGACCATATTGCCGTCCCGGGTCTGCGTGGCGGTTGCTCCGCTACCGGTCTGGTAAGTCATCTGGCCAAATGACGTCGTACTGTTGGTACTCCAGCTGAAACCGTTGACGTTCTCCGTCTGCATATTGCCGTAGGAATAATTGCCGTCCACCACGCCGGCGGCCGCACTGGCTGTCGGGCTGATCGCCGAAGAGGCAAAATGGCTGTACACCCCGGAGAAACCCGCCCCGAGCCCTTTCACCATCGCCCACGACAACGGCGGGATCATCATCGAGATATACCCTGCTGTCGTGGCCAGATCGGAGTATTTCAGCTGTATCTGTGACATTTCAGACAATACCACCGGTACACCGTTCTGCCTGGCATAAAAGGTCATGGCGCTGTTCAGAATGGCATACAGCAACGGCCAGCTCTGCAGCCACATCAGGGCAAACACATACCCTTTCAGCACTGACAGCGTCAGTTTATTAAAGACAGCGGCCAGAACCAGCAACGGGAAAATCCCGATGGCTATCCCCAGCAGAATGGTCTGTGTCATTGGCAGGGTACGCATCGCCACCTGCCCGATGCTGGCATGCGCCAGACGCTGTTTTTCCATTGAAGATGTGGTAGCCAGGTTCATCAGGCTGGCCGTATCACCACTCCGGGCGGCATAACTGGTTATTCCATCCCTTAAGGCGTTAATCGTGACGTTCTGGCGGATAATCTGGCTGGCTGACTGGCTGGAGCCGTAGAAATAGCTGTAACTGTCCCCGAGCATCGTACTGAACAGCAGGTTCGGGTCCGGACGTCCACCAAATAACTGTTGTACATAATAATGCCAGGTCCTGCCTCCTGTCTTTGTATCAAGATTCAGCTTGTCTTTCAGCGTTACGGACGCATCCTTACAGGTGAGAAAATGATTATTTTTGTCAAAGACACCCCGTAATGGACTGGGATTTGAAAAAATCAGCGTATAGGGATCGCCGGACTCCATCAGTTCTTCCAGGGAATATTTGTGATTGAGGTAAATATCGCCCATCACACAGTTCTGAACATAGTCCTGGAAAAGGCCGGTAATTTCCGGATTGCGTGACAGAAAGTCGGTACTTTTCGTCACCAGTCCCGCCCCGAACAGCATACCTGTCTTGCTGTAGGTGACGCTGTCAGGCTGGGCAAAAATCATCTCATAGCTGGCCACCATCGCATGCCCGATCCGGGTTGTCAGCGAAAGGGGAAGGGCCAGTCCGACCGGCACATTATCCACCCGGTAAACCCTCACCAGGTCGCTGTTATCAATTATCTGTACCGATGTCCGTATGGTCACCAGAAGTAATATCAGCACAAACACCGCCACCCAGCCCAGCAGATCCATCACGTTATGTCGCTGTACCCACATAACGGCCACCGCGAGAACGGACAGGGTCAGCGCAATTTTCTCAATGGAGTCCCACGTCCGGCTGCTCATGAAGGCCGCAATGGCGTTCAGGTTATTACTCAGCCATTCTCCGCCGGCAATGACATAAACCTCGTTCACTGCGCACCTCCGCCAAAATGATAGTTGTTCTGGTAACGGCTGAGCATGCGGGCTGACAGCTGCTGGCGCATGTAGCTCATCTGACGGTCGACAACCAGCAGCGCATCCTGCTGCACCTGGACCTGCGCCTGGAAGGACGCTATCTGCCGGGTCGCGTCATTCATGTTGTCGGTGATATGTTCGATAACCGCCTCGTCATAATTTCCTGTGGCCACCATCGCCCTGGCCTGCTGGATCAGCTCCTGGATATACTGCAGCAGGATGTCGTACCCGATATAATCCGTCAGCTGATAAATCATGCTGGTTGACACGCCGAGCATCTGCGGGTCAACCAGGTATTTGAAAACCGGGATGGTGGTGCTGGAGATAAAACCTTTTTCCTTATTATCCAGGGGAGTGTCGCTGACCGCCTTGTTCTGAATACTGGTCAGCAGCTTCGTAATCTGTGATTTGAGCGCATTGTCGCGACTGATGGTCACCGGCGTGTCGGCCACCACCTTCAGGCATTTATCCGAATCATTGCAGTGGTATATCTTCGCCGTTCCGCCTTCCATTAATGCCCGGATAATATCCCGGTCGGTGGTTCTGGCAGGCAGGGGCGTGATTTCGCCGTTGGGTCCAAAAACCAGTGAACCGGTCAGCGTCATCACGAACTCTTTCAGCTCCTTGTTGCCGTCAAACATCCTGTTTTTGGACAAAGCATTCCACATGATGTTGATATTTTTGGTCACCCGCTCCTTATCCTTGTCACTGGCTTTATCCCTGACGCTGTCGGATTGCCCGCCCACAGTACATCCCTGCCGGGACGCCGCCCAGTCGGCAAAAATATTGCTCTCACCGGCAATGTCCTGGCAGACCTTCTGCTGGGAGACCTGTGTTTTTGGGAAAAGCCCCCCGACAATCCCCTGCGCCGCCTGGCAGGAACTGAGGTTCATACTGTTAATATCGCTGGCCATTTTCTGCAGAAAATCCTTTGCCGTTTTGATTTCCGGCACCGTCGTCTGCAGCGCAAGGTCAAAAAAGTACCCTGCGGAGTTACTCATAATCTGCTTCACAAAACGCTGCAGCTGCTCGCCGTTAATGAAACTGAATGAGCCGAGATAGGCATCGATGCCCCCGCAACCGGCATTGATATCCGGCAGGGTCATGGAGACCAGCTGGACATTTTTTACCTGTGTCCGGGCATATAAAGAGCCGCCGGAGGCATATCCTGCCGCCTGTCCCTGCCAGACGGAGGGCTGTGTGGTATTGGAAGCAAAACCCAGCTTATTGAAGAACTGGTTCATGTCGCTGTTCACATCGGCAGAGACGGCGGGTGCGACGGTCATCAGCGCCGTACATAATATGAAAAGCGGTTTAATTCGCGTTTTACCCTGCATGTTTTTCTCCGTACATCTGCAGAACGGTATCCATCCGGGCCATAAAACCGGCGGCGTCGGTGGCCCCCTGCAAAAGAGGCAATGCTTCAAGTGTGTTCACGTTAACCAGAAATGTTGTCGGGGTGGCGACGGGAATATTGGGGAAGAAGGTCTGCATCACTTCCGGCGGTGCCGGCAGCGCCTCCGGAAACGCGGCATCCCCCTGTCCGTCCAGGGTGTAAGGGAATACCGAAAATCCATACTGCTGTGCCACCTGCTTCAGTACCGGGTCAAACTGGTGGCACCAGGGGCAGCTTCTTTGCATGAACAACACCACTTTCCAGCCGGCGAGGTTAACCGTTTTACCGTTGCTGAGACGAAACCAGCGGGGCGCCGGCGTTACCTTCTGCACGCCCTGCGTATCTGCTGGCTGCTTTTGCCCGGACGGTGCGGCCATCCCGTGCGGGTTATACAGCCGTTCAATCTCTTCCCGCGTGGAGGCATTAACCCCCGTCCCCACCAGAAGCAACAGGAACAGCAAAGCCTTATTGAGAGACATGTGATTTATCCCCCTTTTCTTCTTTTTCAGCAGCCAGAATGGCAGCCTGACGGGCCTCCAGTAACGCACGCTCTTCCCGGCTGACGCGGGCTATCCAGGCATCCAGCACCCGGTAAGCGCCGGACAACACCAGAATGATGGCAATCAGTTCCGCCAGAAAAAAAGCCATCCAGGGTTTGCGGTAAACCAGCCGCCCGACAATGTGAAACCAGACGCCCAGGGAGAAAACCCATACTCCCGTAATATCCGGTAAAGGAAGCGATAATTTATATTTACGCACAGTGGAGTCACTCCATTGTTATTTAATATATGCGATACCTGATTTATTATCAGAGAACAGAATATTCATCAGCTAAAAAACGCCGCCATGAATAAACTATTTAACAGTGAGGGTTATTTATCTGAATTAAAAATAAAGGGCATAAAGACAGCCGCTTCATCTGCATTATTTACCTACGAACGAGTGACAGTAATACCATCCCCTGATATTACTTCAGAAATTCGGCTTAAAATCTTCTGACACATTCAGGAACTGTTTTGCCAGGTCGTCCTGCGTAATAAACCCGTATGACAACGGACGGACACTGCCCTGTTTCGGGTCTACCAGCATCATGGCCGGGAAATATTTCACACCAAGACGCTGCGCCTGCCCCTGGTCAGGACGCGTATCCGGCAGCATCGGGTTAATCACCCCGTCCACGGTCACCGGGATAACGCTCAGACCGTAAGTGGCGCGAAAGCCATTAATCACCTGCGCCAGCTGGCCGTCAATGGGGTCCTGCCCGCGGTAAAAGAACATGATACCGTAGTGTTCAGCCAGCTTTGATATGGCCTGCCGTTGCTGAGCCTGGTCTGCGGCCAGCTGGTTACGTACCGTGCCGTTGTAGTGGCTGTACTGCAGGTTATAGTCCAGTTCAGGATGCGCCAGCATGGCTTTTTTGGCGCTCATGCTGAAAAGCCCCGCCTGCTGCGTCCAGTAATTCTGCAGCCGGAAATATTTCACAAAATTATCCACACCGGGATACAGAATGGCTTCATAAAGCGCCCGCTTTGTTGCGGTCTGCAGCGCAGATAATTTCTGCATAATGTCAGGCTCCTGACGAACCTGAGCGGATTTATCCGTCGTTTTTGGGTCAGGTAATTTTACCGGGTCGTTATACCACTGCCATCCGGCATCTTTTCCGTATGCCGTCAGGGAGCCACAGAGTAACGCTGCCACCCATACGGCCTGTATTTTTCGCATCATACCCCCCTTCAACTGGATTCATTATCATGCTGCAGTAGTTTCGTCAGTACATTCACGAAACAGAACAGCAGCGTGAACATCAGACAGTAAGCGGCAATAATGAGCACCGCCAGCATGATATCGTCCGCTGTGGTTGTGCTTACCGTATCCCATGACCAGTACACCGCCGGGGATATCACAATAAGCGTCACCACCACCCGAACCAGAAAAGACATTATCTTCATCTGACTGTCCTTATTTCCCGGCCTGCCTGAGTTGGTCTGCAATTTGTTCTTTCACCTTCTCCGTCAGCGCGCCACTGTCCGGGATTTTCTGGTTATTCATCAGGTCTTCGTAGAAGTTCGTGAAGTCCAGCTGGTCGAATTTAATCTGCTGTAGTTCGTCCACGGTGATCCCACGGCAGTCAGGATGTTTTGAACTGCCGAAGCTGATATGCAGCTGGCCGTTGCGCCCCTGCTGCTGGACTATCTGCGCCAGCTTCGAATCAAACTGGCAGTAGCTGCGTTTCTTCTCCAGACAGACACCCAGTACCTTTTTCGAACAGAACTCCCCGACACTGACCGTCAGTTTGTTCGTTTTTGCTTTGGCCAGAGCTTTTTCGTCACTACTGCATTTAGCCAGACCGATATCCTGCCCCCAGCCACTGTCCTTACAGCAGTTGCTGTACCCGGCTGCGGCCTTCTTACAGAATTTCGCCTGTCCGGTGAATGCACGGACGTCAATACCGTTCAGGGCCGCGACATCTTTACCTGCCGCCGCCAGCGCCGCCAGTTGCGATACCGCCTCGCCAAAATCATTGCTCTTTCCGCTCTGCGCCTTATCGCATTCCCCATCGAGGCAGAATACATCCCCGCCACAAATCATGACCTTTCCGGCGATTTTCGACTCACAGGAGTACGTGGCGTATTCATGCAGGCAGGTCCCTTCACCGGAGTAAAACGCGCACTGCCGGGCCGCGAGGGTACAGGCCGGATTATCGACATACGCCTGGCAGGTGCCGTTATCTGCCGACTGGGTGACATATTTATCCCGGTATGCCCAGCACGACTGTGTGATGCTCCAGGGTTTTCCTTCCATCACCCCGGTTTTCGTTCCCCCGGGTTCGGTACATTCGGTATCTTTCAGAACACCATCCACCTTGTTGAACGGGCAGCTTTCCACCCACTCCACCCGCGGTATCCACACCCGGTCCTTAACCTGCATCACCAGTGTCAGCGTGAACGTCGTCCTCCCGCTGGTCAGCTCGTTAAAAATGCGGTCATCCACCGACCCGGTACAGCTACCGTTCCCGCTGCAGCTTGTCCCGCTCAGAATCTGGCCTTTGCTCAGCATTATTCCCGTCGTGCCACCCAGTGTAATGGTACTGCCCCACGTCATGTTGAAGGTGGTATTCATAAAGCCGGCACGGGAATTCCACAGATAATTCTGTGTGGTCACATTCAGGCTGGCGCTGCTTATCGTACCTGCTTCCGGCACGGTCACGCTGAAAACGATCTGCTTACCGGAACGGCTGAAACTAAAGGCTGTGAGGGTGTAGGTTCTGACCTCTGATGTCTCTCTCCAGTCGCCGGTGATGGTGGCCGTCCGGGTACAGTATTCCTCCACAGTGGTGTCGCGTTCACAGGTATAATTCGTGAATTCGCTGCGGTTAATCTCCTGCGCGCTGCACTGCTGCCCGGTATTTCCCACAATACTGTCGGCACGGTTCACCACATCCCTTCCTTTTTCAATAAACGGCGCATCCGGTGACAGAATATCTTTGGGCTTGTTCATGAACGATTCTGTAATGGTTTTACCGGTTTCGCCTGTGGCCCACTGCGTCGTGCCGTCATTCTTCAGCCCACTGTCACCGCCGGCGGTCACGCCACCGTAATATTTCGTTTCATCCGGATTCGCGTTATAGCCGGGTATACTCTCCTGCGGATTAAAATTCCGGATACTGCCGGTGCCCTGGCCTTTGATCTGATGGGCAAAATCTGAACCCGCACGATAATCACTGTTACTGTCTGCCTGTGACTGGCCGGCGGCCAGAAGCAGAAACAGAGGTAACATACGTTTCATTTATTCTCCCCCTCGTATTGCTCAAACCAGAAAACAACCGGTTTATTCACCACACTAATCAGCCCAAAACGCTCTGCTGTCCGGAAGTTAACGCTGCTCCGGCGCCCCCGCTCAACCTGCAGGGAGACCTGTTTTCTGAACATCTCCAGCGAATATGTCGTTTTCAGCAAATTGCACGGCGCACAGGACGGGAAGATGTTTTCCGGACAATCAGCTTCTGGTCTGAACACTTCACCGGTAGTTTTCAGTCTGAAAATGCCTTTCTCTGCCGCCTTCATGCACCGCTCTGATTTGCGGAGCACTGCCTGAACGTGGTCGGCATGCCAGCCCTTCTCCGGTAGCACACAGCCACAGTAAGCACAGCGGCCACCAAATTTCATACGCAGTCTTTCCCGCTGTTTTCTGGTCAGCACCATAACATCTCCTTCCTGCTGTTTATTCCGCAGGGAATGTCATTGCGGTTTATCTCCGGCAACATCAAGTAATCTGGCAGCCACCTGCCTGCAGTCCCCGGCGGTGACCACTTTCTCCAGCGCCTGCTTCACCCGCAGATTACCCCGGATAACGTCATATCCCTGGCGGCAGTACACCACCAGAGTCGGTACGCTGCGGATGTCATATTTCGTGAACAGCGTCGGGTCAATCTGAACACCGTCTGTTGCCCCATCCTTCACCAGGGACAGAACGGCATCTGCCGTGGCCTTCAGGTCGTTATCCCGCATTCCACGCAGCGTGGCCGGAATACCGTAGCGACGGGTTTCGCCCAGCATGCGCTTCAGTCCCTCTTCCGGAATGGAAAACGAGATAAAGTACACCGCGCCCTGCTCCGGTTTATCCGCCTGAGAAGTCTGCTGCTTTCGGGCAAGGTCATCCAGGAAATGCCGGTCTGACTGCACCAGGGGATTCGCCTGTACCTGCTGCTCTGCCCAGGCTTTCAGCTGATGGTCCGGTTTTTCACGCAGTTGGCTGCTTAAATTTTCCTGCTGCTTCAGGAACTGGCGGTTTTCAGGGGTATTAGCGACCCCACCGGCCGATACCGTTCCGCTTATGACCATAATCAGTCCGGCCAGGTATTTTATTTTCCTGTGCATCGCTTTCCCCGGTACATAAACAAAAGGGAAGAAGACTCGAGGGACAGCATAAATGTCACTTCCAGGTAAAGTCTGATGAGCGATATTTTTCCGGTCGTGTCTGTTTCCATCCACGAATTAACAACATCAGAAATGATGCGTTCCGGAAGAAAATAAAAAGCCATCAGCGCAAACGGAAACAGTTTTACACTCTCATTCAGGATCTGCACGACAGCAACCGCCCCCCACCTGATAACGGACAGATAATGCTGTCTCTTATAAATAATTCGCATAAACATCCTCTCTCCGGTATCGGTTTACAGAAATACACAGTTGCGCTTACGCCACATCAGATAGCCAAAGTTCTTCTTCGTGTTGGGCGGATTTTTTCCGGTTTCCCAGCGCATCACACTGCGTCCGAACGGGTGGCACTGCCCGCTGTCCGGGTACATATTCACCATCTGATAACGCCAGCGCTCTTTAGGGAGAATGGGCGACGGATATTCATTACAGACAGCGTTATTTTTCCCGATGGTTTCCATAATCATGCCCTGACGGTGAAGCTTGAAGGCCATCCGCTCACTGACCAGCAGGGAGGACTGCAGCGGACCGGATTCGTTACTCACCCAGCCGTTAAACGGATACATGGAGCCCTGAGAGCCTGCACACCAGAACAGGACATCCAGCGGTTTATTGAAGGCGCTGGCAATGGCATCTGCTGCGCATGCCCCCTGAGCTATAGGATTGGCAAAAATTACCGCCTCCGGATTGAGAATGGTGGTCAGGCTGCTGTCCGTCCACGTGGGGTCGATTTCGGAGAGGTACGCAATGTCCAGGTCACCGCCCTCCAGACACCCCAGCGAGGTGATGATATTCAGCCAGTACGTGAGCGGGTATTTGTACCAGTGAACATGGTAGAACGCCCCGTTCACCTGTTTATCCTCCTTCTTCGCCGTACCCTGTGCCGTTTTCCCGAAGGCCGGCAGGCTGAACCCCAGATTCACCATGCAGCCCGGAGAGCGGGTGACGTCCGTCAGCGCCATTGGCTCCCAGTAGCCAATCGCCAGTCCGGGACGCTTAAAAATGGGCGGCGGCGCCGGACAGAACTGGAGCGGCATTGAGGGATTAGCCGTATCCGGCAGCTTTCCCTGACTCACTTTTGTACTGCCCAGCGACAGCGGAAAAAGACAGCTCCAGCAGATATCCGTGATCGGGTTTACAAAACGACTTTCACAGGAGGAATCAGCCGATACCGTGGGAACATGACCGGCCAGCAGAATCAGTACACACAGCCACAGACTCCGTTTCATTTTCTGCCGTCCTCCGCCGGAATAAACTCCACTTTCAGGAAACGCCTGTCTTTTGCGGCCGTTACCCTTGCCGGCACCTGGTCGATCCCGAGGCGCTGACACAGCACCCCGTTCTGGTCAAAGTAAATCCGGCTGTCCAGCGCCTTCTCCATCTCAGGGATGCTGCCCTGTACCAGGATAATTTTACTCTCCAGCGTCGGCGGCGTCTGGCGTTTCATCCACGCCACCTGTTCCGGATCATCGCCGTTAATGAAATACAGCGTCTGGTTAAAAGGCACATACTGCAGCGGATTCATCACCTCTCCCTGACGGGCAAACACCCGACCTTCGTTATCCCGGATATCGGCCGCCAGTCTGACCGACGGATCAAACAGCCGGCTGCGGTATTTCTCCGCGCGCCCGATACCCGGCACCGCCGGTGGTCGCAGGCTGTTGTGGATCACCCGTTCCTTAAAGGCCTCCATCCGGCGGCCCATCTCACCGGACTGCTGCAGGGCTTCCAGCCGGTGCATAATCACCGCCAGCATGTCTGGCTCCTGCACCGGCCACAGATCGCCCCAGGTGCCCAGGTCTGCGGCCGCCACGCTCTGCCCCCATATCAGCAGGGCTGTCAGCCCCCGCCATTTCACGGATCTGCCCTCATCCGCCGGGCAATATCCTGCTGGATCTCCCGGGTGATATCCGGCGCGCCCTGTACCACCGCCGGTGAAACCAGAATGACGGCATGGTGCTCCCGCTGCCACGCCTGCAGGCTGGCCTCCAGGGCAGCATTAAAGCGCTCGGACAACGCTTTCGACTGCGCTTCCGTCAGTTTTTTCTGGCCGGCGCTGTCAAAAAACGCATCCACGGTCTGTTTCATGTTGAATGCCACCGTCACCGGCGTGTTCAGCCGGACTATCCCGTAACTGATGGCGGCGTTAAGTACCACCATCCCCAGGCATCCCGGTATCATCCACAGCCCGTCACGCTTACGCGCTCCCGTGCCGTCAGTCTGTTTCTGCTTTGTACTCATAAGTTCCCCTGAATGTCTCATGCTCCTGCAGCCAGGCCTCCAGCGAGGCCATCTCCGGTCCTGACTTTTTCCACGCCAGCTGCCAGACCGCCTCGTGAATACTCAGCCCCTCTTTCCGCTTCTGCTGTACAAACTCAAAGTCAGGACCGTCCGAGCTGTACATGGCGCGGCTGAGCGGGTCGACAAACAGACGGTGCCAGGAGGAATGGTTTTCCACCTGCAGCAGGAACGAGCTGAACCACTGGTCTTTCGCGGCGCCGAATTTCTCAATCATCTCCCGGTGTAGCTGCGGGAACTGATCCGGATACAGCTGGTTGTATTTCGCGAATTCTTTGGCGCTCTGTTTGAGGATAATTTTGTAGGAAGAGTTACCCCATGCCGCGCGGGCGGCGCTGGACGCCTTGTCGGAGTCAAAGTCGACGATATTCTGCGTGATGGTGATATACGCGCCGGTGTGACGGCGGGCAGTACGGTAGCCTTTTTCGATGAAGTCCCCGACCTTGCGGTTTTTGAAGTCCAGCAGACGCCAGCCTTCGTCGATCACGTTCAGCTTTTTGAGGTTACGCGGCGTGCGGTACATCCGGTTTTCGATGTAGATAATCAGGGAAAACATCACCGCAACCAGCAGGGACGGGCGGTCTTCCAGGCCACCCAGCTCCAGTACCACCATCCTGGCATCATCGCGCAGGGAGGGTTCATCGGAGTTGAAGTATCTGCCGTAAGTGCCTGCTGCCGTGTACTGGTTCAGCAGGACAATCATTTCATCCAGGCGGCTGCGGATACCGGGTGACTCCGCATACTGTTCGCTCGTGCGGGCGTTCTCCAGAAAATCCACCACGTCATCAATACGCGCCCGGTTCTTTTTTGTCAGCCAGGCTGCCCTGACCGCCTGCAGCAACAGGCCCTCATGGACTTCGTCAAGGTTGCCATTGGGGCTGGCCATCACCGACAACTGATCGCGGATACGTTCGGCCGACTGGTCAATATCGGTGATATTGGCGAAGGGGTTAAAACGCAGGGTCTCCCCGTCCAGGTACACCCCGCCCATATTTTCGCACAGGGACTTGTACCCGTCCCCCATGTCAAACACCACCGCAAAGCCGCCGGAATCCAGCACGCTGCGGATAAGCGGCTGTATCAGCCCGGTCTTGCCCGCCCCGGAGGTTCCGCAGACCGCCATGTTGTAGTTGGTGTTGTTCATTCCCCGGAAGAAAATATCAATAAAGGCCAGCTGGTTACGGTAGGTCGGAGCCAGCAGCCCGGCGGGCGTCAGCGGGTTATCCGCCACCAGGGGCATCAGGTTGGCCACATTGAAGCTCTCAGCCCGTTGCACCACACCGGCTTCCTTCAGTTGCTTAAACAGCCCCTTCCCGGCCATAAACGGCAGGCAGGCCAGGAAATTACGCATGTGGTTAAAGCGCGGCGAAATCAGCTCAAAACCGTTTTTACGGAAACTGTTCAGGATATCCTGCTCCGTTTCCAGCGCCGTTTCCTTGTTGTCGCGGCAGAACGCCGTGATATTGAAAAAGTAGGACACCACCGAGGACTGGTTCGACGCCAGGCGCTGGCGCAGGTCTCCCCACTCCTTCGCTTCCTTCTCCACGGACGGGAACCATTTGGCGTAGGAGGTCTTCGACTTCTTCTCCAGATCCATGTACTTCAGGTTCGCTTCGCTGTGGGTCTTCACCTGGTCTTCCACTACCAGGGTCAGCGTCAGAATGAACGGACAGGAGATGGACAGCTCCGGGTTCAGCAGATTGCAGTAATTATCCGCCGAGTTCCACAGGAAGGCGATTTCCGGGTTACGGGCCAGATGAAAACTCATGATGCGCGCGGTGCTGTTTTTCCCGTGATCGCGCAGTCCCAGCGTCAGGTAATCCTGCCTGACCTTCAGGTCAAAGGAGTCGTCCACGCACTGGTAATTCAGGTCGGAATACGGGTCCAGCCGGCGCCGGGTCGGATGGAGGGATTCCGGATTGTGATTAATCATCTCCCCGACAATATTAATAAAGGCCTGCGCATCCACGGTCTGTGTGCTGATATATGCCCCCTGCAGGGAGGCCCGGATAATCTTCACCAGGTTTTCCATCTCCAGGATATCGGCCCGGCTTTTTTTTCTGGACAGCGCGCAGTATGAGATGAATACCCGGTAATGGCGCAGGGTCAGGGGCAGGTTCATTCCTTCCGGCAACGGAAAGTGAGTCTCTGCAGCTTTCATGTAGTAGGCGCGGGTGATGGCGTTGAACCGCTCCGCCTGCTCACCGGACCAGGAGAACTCCCGCAGCCCGTACTCAATACGCTCCCCGACCAGCTGGCTGGACATCAGGTGGATACACAGGGGTATCCCGCGCGGCAGTTTGGTACGCAGCAGATGGTCAAGGGAGAGCGCAATGGTCTCGTTAGCGCCGTTGACAGGCGTGGCTTCCAGCATAAAGCCCATCGTGGCGTCATTCATGAACAGGCCAGACTCCTAGTTATAGTCCCGGTACGGCAGCAGACGGCTGAACTGCGGGAAGCTCATCTCGCCGAGGATCTGATTGGCCTGTGCCGATTCATCCGGCAGCTTCAGCGCGGTCAGCAGCGAGTTGGCCGCCTGAGTGACAGTATCAAGCAGGTTCTTCACACGAACACCTTAACCTTAAGAAAAACAGAATGTTGAAACGGGAAGCGCGAACAGACAGAACAGGAAGACTGCTCCCTGCCACTGCAGAAGAAACAGTCCGTTCCACTGCCACTGATAAAACAACCAGACGGAAGGAACCAGCAGAGCAAAAACATGAAGACCTGCAGCAACCCCGGTCATGATGGCCGTTGCCTCCCGGCGCACCGCGGAGTTCAGGAGAAAAAGCCGCAGCACGGTCACCACAACAGAGCCTGTTACCAGCAGCGCCTGTAATCTCATCCACTTCCAGGATTCAGCAGAAAGCGGATGCTCATGCAGGAAATATTCATTCACAAAGGAAAGACTCCAGTACACCAGGAGAAAACCGGCCACGCCGTAACGCTGCAGATAAACCTTCATTCTGATTTATCCCCGCCGACAAACTTCCGGATGGCATCCTGTTCACGCTGACGGGTTGCAAGCTCCTCCACTTCATTACTGCTCTCCCACCAGAGACGCAGGATGTCGTCTTCATCCCGTCCGGTCAGCGTTTTCCCGGACAGCAGGCGGCGGAGCAGCTCCCGGCGAACGTCTGCGGTATCTTCCACCCGGCGCAACAGCCACAGCAGTGTCTGACGACTGAGCGCGATATACCTGTCCAGGCAGAAGAACATAAAAACCAGATAAATCAGACAAACGCATATCACGACACACAGCGTGTATTTCAGGAGCAGGGAGGTACTGAATAACGCAGTAATCACACTCAGTACGGCGGTAATTATTGAAAGGAAGCCCAGGTTTTTGAATACCCGAACCTGTCGCCGGTATATCCGGTCATGTTTATCAATAATGGATTCCATTTTTTCAGCGTCTGATTTATGCATAATGCCTGCCCTGTTTTTCCAGAAAAGACTGGCACTCGACACACAACGTCACGCCAGGAAATATTTTTCGCCGCGCTTCCGGAATGGGATTAGCGCATGCTTCACACCGGTAAACCGGAATACCTTTACGGTTTACTTTCTGCCGTATCCGGTTAATTCCCGTCACGGTCAGTTGTTCTGTCACTGAATATGCCTCATCGGCTTCATCGCTCATGGAATATGTCTCCTGACACGTTCTGACACGCTACCGCCCGTCCCTTTTCACGCACAGGGCACTCGTCTTACAGGCAGATCCTGAATACAGAAAGCCGGCCGGCATTGCCGGCTGATATCTGACTGACGCGTCAGTTAATTAATCCGTGGCTTTCCCCACACGGACGGTTTAATGACAAAAAATACGCCGGACGGCTGATGGTAAATATCCTGGCTGTCAATATAGGGCGCTATCCATAACGCCGCCGTCTGTTCCCCGGTTCTCAGTGGACGGGGCGGTACCACAGGAGAGGCCGTACTGACAGGCACCACCGTTTTCACCTCCCGGGCTGCCGTAAACAGCGGGTGTGGTGTCGGCGGTTTCTGCCCGGAACGCGGGGCGATCACTGTCTTTCCGACGGGCGGTGTGACGGTACTGACGGCCTGTACCGGCGTCGTGCGAAAGTTACCCTCAGCCAGGTGCGGCAGTGATACCGCACCCGGCTTTACCGTCTCAGATTGCTCCTGCCTTTTCGCTTTTTCATTGGCCTGCTCCATCGTCATACAGGTGTCTGACGTGGTGGCGGTACATTCAAAGTCGGAGTTCGTTCCGGCGCATCCGGACAGCAGAAGCACGCCGCAGAAAGGGATCAGGCATGAAATCCGGTTCATGATTTTGCCCCTTTCTTATTCTCACGCAGCAGCTTTTTGATTAATTCAGACAGAACACATGTTTTCCCTGCGCCAGGCATTCCGGGAACTGAAAAATTATATTCCCGGCGACCGGAGAGTATTATTTTTGTAGTACAGTTACTGATAACAGATTTCACAAAATCATCCTGCACGGGTTCATCAGGAACTGAAATAACATTACGTATGTTCATTTTTATCACCCTCTTTTTCAGCCTCTTTATTACCGGAATAAGAAACCTGCCCGTTTGTATTTTCTTTTAAAGTCCGGATTTCGTTTTCTTTATCAATATACTTCAGGTTTTTTGTCGCTGTGTCATACGCATATGTCAGTGGATTGTGACGGTACGGCCGGTCTCCGATCATTACTGCCACCGCGGTATACAACAGCGCCAGCATCCCCCATAACACCCATCCCGTTTGCGACAGGGACTGGTCGATATCTGCCGCGTATTCTTCCGCGTCGGTTATTTTTAGCGGACAGTTTTCCGTCAGATTCAGCAGTACAGGTGACGACACCGTGAAAACCGGATCAGGGCAGTCCCGGACCGGAAACATCCCGGACGGGGCCATTGCCCTCACCCGTCCGATTTCCTGCGCCATCTGTTGTCCCGGCGTGGTATCCCCCGTCCGGAAGAACAGAATGACAACAATGGCTGTTGTGGCCAGCGGCCAGATAACGGCATATTTCACGCCCCATATCAGCCAGCGCAGAAGACCGGCAATACGATAGAAAACGGCACGTCCCTTCAGGCTGTTCAGTCGGTTATTTCCCATTTGCATGTCCTCCCTAGCTGCCGGACATAAACTGCTGTGGATTCAGGTCACCCAGTTGCTTCAGCATCTGGTCGGTGTTAAAGCCGTTCATATGGCTGTCGACTGACGGAGGTACAGGCACCGGGCTTTCCGCATTTTCATCCTCCTTCCGGTGACGGGCCTGCTCCTGTGCCATTTCTTCCACGGTTTTCAGCTGAAAACCGTCCTGAAACACCACGGTCACTTCATTACCGGCACCAATCGGGATCACCGGGTGATACTGCTCGGCACGTTTGATGTAATAATCACTGAGTGTCTGTGCCGCTTTCGATGCACCACCACCAATCCCCATTCTGAACACATCGCCCGCGCCGTAAGTCGCAGTGGCCCCCAGCCCCACCGCCGGCTGGGATGCCCGCTCCATTCCTAGGCCGATACCGTCCACAAAACCGGCACCCCACGCCCAGCCGAGGATTTTGCCGTTACGCATCACCACTTCACCTTTGATGCCGTTCTTTCCACGGAAGCTGACATGCCCCTTAACCGGCATGTCGATAGTTTTGCCGTCCTTCAGGCAGCTGATATTACGGGTACGTACAATCGCGCGTTCACTGGACACATCCCCCCAGGCTTCTAGGCCCACAAAGCACCCTGTCAGGTCATATGTTTTACTGTTCGGCATCTCCACCGGGCCGGTAATGCGCAGCTGCATGGGAACCGTTGATTCATTACCGGTGACGGAGGCATTGGCATCCGCTCCTTCGATCAGCATGGTTTTTGCAAAGCTACCGGACGGGATATACGGCAGGGAGGGGCCTTTTTTCACGGCGGCGTCATAGCTGAACGTTTTACGCTCTATACGGTTCGGCACCGGCACGGACTGGTATGTCACCTGTGGCGGAGGCGTGACGCCATTTCCCGGATAAAAAGCGGTTGGCGGAGGAACGGTCCCCTGTGGCGGGAAGGTCACCGGCGTATTACCCGGCTGAGGTTCTCCTTCCGGACCGGGCGGTGAGGCAGGCGTATGCGGCACGGGCTCTCCTGTGGTCGTCACCGGGTTCGCTCCCAGGGCCTTCACCTGTTCGGCCAGGGCGGCGTTGTCCTGCCCCAGCTTCTCAATACGACGCTGGTCGTCACCGCGCTGCTTATTCAGAACATCCAGCTCATGGCGGATTTCGTCGTACTGTTTCTGCATCTGCGCCGCCGTCACCTGCATTTCCGTGGTGGCATGCTGACGAACTTTGTCATCAAAGGTCGTGTCCACCACCCCGGTCATATCCGGTACCGGCTCCTGCTCTGCGGCCGTTCCGTTGCCACTCATGTCGACGTCAGACAGGTAGAGGCCTCCGCCAATGGCAGCGGCAGCCCCCACCGCAACAATCCCCAGCCAGATGTACTGTTTACGCTTTACAACCGTATTGATGGCCATCAGCTGCCCTCCCCGTCACGGATGACGTACACGTCCATTCGTGCGCCGGCCAGTATCTGGCTGACGGGCTGGCTGAACATCACGGCGCGGGTTCCGGGCTGCCAGAAATCACTTTCCCTGATGTTCAGGGCTGACGGCATTTTATTTTCCACAGCAAACCGTACCAGTTTCAGGTGGTTGCCGGTCCACACAGCGTCAGCCCGTGCAGACAGACCGGCCGGGGCCTGCAGCGCTTCTTTCGTGACGGGGATCTGATACCAGCCGGCAGGCAGCGTACCTCCACGAACTGCCTGGCTGACGGCAACCAGCAGGGATTCATAAGGGGTGGCCGTTTCCCATGCGCCAGCCTCCTCCCCGGTTCCGCGCAGGTCGCTGACCAGTTGTACGGTGCGTCCGGCACCGGCTCGGGGGACGGCCCGGACGGAAAAGTTCAGCCCGCGCTCCGTCTCCAGAATGAAGGTGAACGGCTTTTTACTGACTGTGGCCACCACCACGCCGCCCGTGCCTGTCTGCTCACTGTTTGTCAGCATGCCGTCCAGACCGCTGACCGCAGTGATACGGTCACCCGGCACCGTAAACAGGTTCGGGTCGGTGTTGCTGACAGCAATGTTCGCCTGACCGCCGTTAGCCAGGGACACCACCACCGGGGCCAGCGTACCGGAGCCCGACGCCATCACCAGACCGGAAAATAACCATCCGGCCGCCAGTAAAAATGGCTTATACGGCTTATTTTTTCGCATCGTCTGTTTCCCCGAAATTATCCAGCCAGGTCACACCGTTTTCCCGTTTCAGAATAAGAATGTAATGTTTGATGTCGGTAAACGGTTTTGAATCTCCAATCCAGGTTTTCAGCACACCGCGAATTTCCACGCGGCCATACTGTGGCCAGACCCTGACACTGGTCTGGAAAAAAGCGGAGTTAACGTTGTCGGCCTTAATTCGTCTCGCTTCTTCTGCCAGAATGACTTTTATTTGGTTCTGTGCGCCCGGACGAATATATTGCAGAAGTGCCTGGTGTGACGCGTCGACGGTTTCTGACGACACATTCAGACGCAGGGCAATAAACGACAGTGCCATCTGCTGTAAATAAGAGGCATCGGCACTGTTCTGTGACACCGCAAAGGGCGCGTTAAATCCCATAGGGGTGACTGCCGTGCGTTGCTCATTCTGCAGCCGGTAGTTATTAATACCCTGAATGACATTCACGGCCAGACTGAGCACAATCAGCAGGGCCATAAAAATAAAACTTATCGCCAGTACGCGGCTGGTACTTAAACGGGCGCCGTGTTCCATATACTCATCCCGGAATAATGATTACTTAATCCACTGCCGGAAACACGAATCGGGAACGTTATGAAAAATACCGCGAAGAAGGGCTGTCGGCATATACCAGTAAATCAGGTCACGCAGCCAGGAGCTTCCCCGCCCTTTTTTCAGTTTTCTTATCCCGAAATAAACCAGAACCGCAGCGCTGATGCCGAAAAGTTGTTTTGATGTCATTAATCCCCAGCCGATACAGACAGCAGCAGGAATTAATTCATCCACCGGCAGGCCGAACCAGCGGCTCTGGTTGGTCAGTGTTTCCGGGAAACGATATTTCCTGAGTTTATTCTCGTCTCCCGACATGGTCTTATTTCCTGTCAGAGGCCGACGACGGCCATACCAACGGCAATAAAGACCGAGATGATGGCAAAACCCGCCAGGAACTTGACGTTTTTGGTCATCATGTACATCACGGCACCGACCAGCACTTCCGCGAGAATAACCCACTTGACGGCGCTGGAATCCTTACCAAATGTCGCCTTGACCGTACCGTTACCGCTGGCCATCAGGTCCTGCGAACCACCGGCAGCCATTGCCAATTGCGGGAAAAAGAACATCAGCACTGCCGCCGGGATCACTGCGCGGGCAAGTTTCAGCAGGTTCAGACGTGTGAACGTAGACAGAAACGATTTCTTTTTAACGGGCGCAGAAGCACCCTGAACACTTAAAATAGCGCTCATATGATTCCTCTTTTGGGTAATATTAATAATAAATATGAAAGCTAAAGCTCTTTAAACGTTGACTTTTTACCTTCGTTCGCCTCCCTGAATATATCTGAGTTATAAAAATCTGGAAATTTGGTCAAATGATCAATAACTCTGTCCGCAGCTTCATCTGTTTTACACCACCCGCTGCGATTTTTAGCAGTAATAAGTAACTGGTTGGTTTCATCATCCAGACGCATAGTCAGATACTTTACCAGTGACTTACCATATACATTTCCTTTTCTGTTAAATTTAGGATAGCGGTGAAGATGATCTTTAAGCCTGATTACAGCCTCGAATGATCGACTTCTCCCACTCCTGTCGCTTGCTTCCCTTAAAAGTTTTTCTACATCTACAGGTAATTTCAGTTTTACCATCTTACCTGTTGCAGAACGTGTACCAAATCTTTTCAATGACACCTCCCGCTATTTATCTTCTGGTTACAAGCTATGTTTACAGAATAACAAGAAAAGGTAAATAGACGGAAGGCATATGTTTTGTTAACAATAAATTAACAGTTATTAATAATACCCATCACCTTATCAAAGAGACTCTGAATAACTTTCTTTTTATATAAAAGAATAATCAATTCATCCCTGTTACAGACTGAAAAATGAGAGCAAATAAATGATGCATGTTTTTTTGAGGTTGCTATTGAGATGTTTAATATTTTCGATATAGAACTATGACTTAGTCCTGAACTGTATAAATAAAAAACATCATTTCTGAATGAGGATACAGAAGAAATATCTCTTATTGTATCAATAAGTTTTTTTATATCATAATCCCCGGAGAATCTGGGTTTGTAATTATTCGTATGCCGTACATGAGTTGCATCAAAAAACTCCCATACGACAATACCATCAGGTTTACTGTAGAAAAATTGAACAGATATCGTCCAGAAACGGTTCTGAATAAAAATATCCTCAACAAGATTTAGATGAGTATGTTCATTTCGATATACTTCCATCTCTGTTATAGAGATCAATTCGGAAAAATCAGGCTGTGACAGAAGCCATTTTTCAGCACTATAAGTTTCTTTCAGGAACAATTCACGAAACAAAGCATTACAAAAGAGGAATTTACCAGATACATTCCTTATACAGGCTGGATTAGGAAAATGCTGAATAACGGTTATCAAATTTTCCAGCAGATTTATTTGACGATCATGTCCTTGTTGAATACGATCCATCGGATACATAGGAGCCTCCTCAAAGGATTCTATGGGTAGTCGATGCAGGGAGGGACCAACTCCCTGCATCGGCGATTTAATGTTCATTTTTTAACGTAGTGTTAACTACAAAGGTACTATATTGTTTTCAGACTTAATTTGTCACTATATTTTTATAGATCAACATACTTTTATTTAAATTAAATCAGAATTTAATCCCGCTATTATTCGTCATTTTCATGAAAAAATCTTTCCATCTCTGAAGATACTTTCTCTTTGATATCTTCAACCATATTTGCATATTCAAACTTTGGATTTCCTGCCACATGAGGACTAATAGATCCTATACCTAAAATTTTTACCACTGAGGACTGAGTTTTCAGAACATTTTCAAGAAGGACTCTATTAAATTCCATCTGGTTAAACGCAGACTCTTTACGTTCCATCTGAGCCTCATATACACGAAGCCCTAACTCCAGCAGCATGGTAGATATACTTGAGAAACTCACATCTGTAATTTTTGCTCCTTCTGAACGCCTCTTTTCCACAATCGCATTTATTTTTTCAACCACTTCATCACTAACATAAGCCTGCACTTTTGCCACATATTCCTCCTTATATAAAAAGTTATAAACCATTTATTATTTACATTCCAAAATGACGATTCATCGATGAATTGAATCGTGAATCGAATCGCGATTCACCACGATTCATGAGACGAATCACAACACGAATTGAATCTGGAGTCAATTCACTTCAACTTATTGTTTTATTATTTGTGATTCATCTATGAATTATTTGCAATTCACAGATGAATTGTCAAAGATTCACCGATGAATTACTTTTTAATATCATAATGAGAGTATGCGAAACTAATTTTTCGTAAGCGGATGTTTATAAATAAAAATCAGCAAAATTTTAATTTTGCGTGGGGTGTGGTGCTTTTGGTGGTGAGGAAGGCAAATTTGTTGAGTATGGAGTTGGAGTGGGTTAAGTTATTACCGGATGACTACGCAAGAGGCAAATTAATGTATAAATGGCTCCTGTCTGTCCTCCTGGTATTAATGAGCACGGTAGTCCATGCCGCTGACTATTTTGATCTGGCCGGGAGAGACTATAAAATAGATCCGGATTTACTGCGGGCGATTTCATGGAAGGAATCCCGTAACCGGGCTAATGCCGTCGGTATTAATCCGGTTACGGGATATGGCTCGGGGTTAATGCAGGTTGACTCTCAGCACTTTAACGAACTGGCTCGTTATGGAATAAAACCGGAACAACTTGTCTCCGATCCCTGCCTGAATATTTACACCGGAGCTTATTATCTGGCAATCGCATTCAGAAAGTGGGGGGTATCCTGGACAGCAGTCGGAGCGTACAACGCCGGATTTAAAAAGACTCCCCTTCAGGATGCACGTCGTCTGGACTATGCGACTGATGTACACCGAATCTGGATCGCGATAAAACAAAGTAAAACCAGGCAGACTCCCGCCCGATGATCCCCTTTTTGTATCCGGCAAGCAGAAGAAGGGATAATATTATCAACCGAAACCCATATATTTTTTATGCCGCATAGCAGAATGGAATAAACACAGAAATGTAATACTGACTGCCCGGAATCCCGCGAAACGGGAACCCGTTATCATATCTTCTTCCACTCTGTCATATCCGTTTTTATCGCTGGCACATAAATGACAGAAAACGATGAAGTCTGTTGATTAAAATGGGATGTTACAGACAATCTGACAATGTCCGGGAAGAATAACATAAGTAAAGCCCCGAAAAATTTTCGGGGCTTTACTTATGTTATTATGACTTACATTCACGAAACTGTTCAGCAATCATCCACAGCGCCTTGTTTAACCGGATATCACCATTAATACCGGTAACTGCCCTGATCCGGGTATTTTTTCCGGGGCATTCCTGCCGGGTAAACCACTCTTCATCATATTCTCCTGTACACGCTGATATGTTGTCCACAGGTCATTTTGTTTATCCTCCCGACGACGTGGAGTAATTATTTATTCAGGAGAAACAGGGATTTTATTTTCGTCCTCATATCTGACAGTCAGTGCCGCTTTACCAAACAGATATTGCTCATCCTGATTAAGTATCACTGACTTCATTGACTCCATATTTTCGGTAGCTTTATCGAAGATCCCCATAACCTCATAATCCCCCTCAATCACCTGCCCAACAATATCTCCCTTGTGTGGCACAAGTATTTCACCAAAATGATCCGCATACCAGTCCATTTGTACAGACAAATCTGAACAGCCCGGGAACCATCTGATAACTTGACGGACCGTCATGAGAATTGAGCAAAATAATTTCCGGAACCTCTTTCCCATTAAGCTGTCCTTCACGACGAAAACGCAGCATATGTTTACTGTATTCCCGGCGACTTAAATCACGTACGCGACTCTGGCAGGCAAAGAACGACTGAAAACCTTCCTCACGTAACCTGTTGATGATATTAATGGTTGGAATATAAGTATAACGTTCGCTCCGGGATTCATGTTTGTCTCCGGAAAAAACTGAAGGCACAGTCTGCATTAATTCAGCGTCAGCCAAAGGACTCTCACGACGAATGGAATTCTGTCTACCAAAACGGGAAGCGAGTCTCATAACGTATTCCTTATATAATTAAGGAAAAAATTCTGAAGAAAAAGCAGTGACCGGAGACACCGCCATTTCCGTTAACACTCAAGTAACAAAAGCGGGTGTTATTCAACAACGCTCCCCTTTAATCCCCTCGGTGAAGCCGGTGATCCAGCCACGTACAGACCGGATAAAACCATACTGAATACCGTAATGATCTGAGGCTTCCTGACCATACGCGACACTCATGGCCGCACGATCAGCAGCGGCTACCAGCTGGCTTTTCATTTTTTCCACCATCTTTCAGTAGATTCAAAGTTACGCATGATATCTCCTTTCGATAACGGGGCGGGGATATTCCCCGCCATCCGGGTCACTTCCTGAGTTCAGTTCCGGCAAACTGCGCCATCAGGTGAAGCATCTGTGCTATTTCATCCACTTTTTGCTGCAATGGCGGCGTTGCCACCGGGATGAGCCGGATTTGTACCTCCAGCTGATCCATCAGCCGGGCGGTCTGCGTTTCCAGACGGGCTTTATCAGGGAAGTCGCCCGGGCCTCCGGTTCGTCAGCTTGTTGGGTACCTGCCAACGTTCGGCCTCGCGCACATATACCGGGTTTTCCCGGACGATGAACCGGATTTCATACATCACGTTGTACAGCGGCTCATCACTGTCGCGCAGCCAGTCCAGCGACGTCAGCGAGGTAAACCGCGTCCGCCACTGCCAGAACCCCTGCGCCAGCTCCCGCGCGTCAAACTCGTCAGCCCAGCGCGTATACCAGGCATTGATGGTTTCCGGCGACTGAAAGTTAAGCTCCGTCATGGCCTGCCCCAGCAGGTTCTGGCGCAGCAGCCAGGCATGTTCCAGCACTTTTTCCTCCTGGCGCATTTTGCGGTTGAAGGCGATTTTCTCACGCTGCATCCGGCGATCTGTGCGCGCGTGTATCACCTCCGGGAACAGTTCGGCCTGCACATCCACGGAGAGTGGTAGCGGGCAATACTCCCCGTGGCTGGAGATGAGGCGATCCAGCGCCTCTTCCACCTGTTTCAGGCTGGTCAGCCGGTTCTTCGGCTCCCAGTTCAGACCGGGAATACGCTGTGCCACTGTCGTGTTAATCCGGCTGCTGCCGCTCAGCACGCGCAAAAAAGTACGCACATGTGGCAGGGCGGGCAGACGTGCTCCACGGCGGCGGGATTCTTCCACCGTCAGAATGGCCTGTAATGCCGCCTGACGGGCTGGCTTCAGGGTAACCAGGGCGAGTGAAGAGTGGATCATGCTGCGCCCTCCATCGCCAGAACGCTGATGATGCTGGCCTGACTGTAACCATCGGCATCAAGGTGAGCCACCAGGCTGAGTGTATGCGTGATAACCTCCGGCGACCAGGCTGGCAGCGTGCGGATAACAGAGAACGGGCGACCGCTGACCGGAATAAAGACCACCATCCAGGACGGGCTGATATCCCCGGGACTGCATACCGCCAGGCTGAAATTGCCGCGGGATGGCGTGAAACGGATCTGCACCGGGAAAAAACCACCAAACTCACTGCGATATTCGCCGTTCATGTCCCAGCCTGCGGGACATGTCAGGTCACGCATCGCGGCGTGGGTCAGTTCACGGCACAGGTCTTCGCCGCCGTCGCGCCAGTCTTCGAATTCCTGGGGGATCATTGTACTCAATACAGCGGGGGTAATAATGTTACGCATCATTTTCTCCTTGCTGCCGCCCCCGAAGGGCGGCCTCCGTTATCAGGCTGCATCGGGCAGGGTGTGGTGGCTGTCTGCATCAGCACTGCCGTTTTCGGTATCAGATACGTCGTTTTCTGCATCAGGGGCGCGCATCCAGACAGGCACCCAACGGTTGTCACGCATTTTGTCCTCTGCCAGTTCAGCCGCATCACCCTTCTTCATCTTCTCCGCATCCCGCGCCTGTCAGTCCGGCCTCATTCAGCGCGGCGATGATTTGCGGTTTTTTAAGGCCAGTGAAGAAATCGGCCTTCGTCGGTTGCCACCAGTCGCGCAGATGGAAAGCGAGCGCGATTTCCAGCTTATCGAGCGGACTGCGGGTGGTGCCTCCGGCGCCGCGCATCTGCATACCGTCAAGACTGCATGCGGTGCAGAAACTGAGCAGGGCGGTAAGGTCTTTGGCGCTGAGGGTGAAAAAGGTGGTGAAGTCCTGTGTCCAGCCCTCCGGTAGCAACGTTTCAAGACGTTTTCCCTCCTGCGACAGCGTCACAAACGCAACACCGCTCTCGCCGGACGGCGCATCCTTTGTCAGGGAGTAATGCTTACAGTTCAGGCTGATTTGAGCGGGTCGGTTATACGCGCCGCTGCTGAACACGTTCAGACACAGCGTCCATGCCAGAAGCGCCAGGGATTTTTCCGGCTGCTGCATCAGTGCCGCCTGGACCGACAATGTCCGTTCTGCACACATTCTGGTCAGCAGGGGAACACTGATTTCGTCCACAGGCTCCGGCTGGCGCTCATATACCGGAACCTGAGCGGGTTCATCTTCCGTTTCAGACTGCTCACGCAGGCTCACCCCGCGCTGGACACAGATTTCACCGTGACGCCATGACACCACCACGCCGGACTGTGCGCGCATTTCCAGCGTCCATGCCCGGAGTTGTGCCGCGCATTCGATGGCCTCTATCTCTGACTCCATCGTGTCGGTTTCATCGCTGGCGGTCTGGTTTTCGTCGTACAGTTCCTGCAACTCGTCCAGACGCTGCTGTTCCTGCTCCGTGTAAACCGCGTCAGGCTCATCCTGAATACGGTACACTTCGGTATCCTCACCATAGCGGCTGACAGGCTCCATCCGTCCCGCGCACCATGCCCAGCCCTCGGCCTCTTTCAGGCACTCCGCCACCCACTGAAGTTTTTCCAGCAGGGCCGTATCCAGCGCCAGTTTGTCCACAAAACCGCCCTGTTCGTCGCTGAACAGGTCTGCGCGGATTTCATCGCCGGAGAAAGCTTTTTCACCGACAAACGTATATTTGCTGTTGTTGAGGGTGGAAACCTGACTGTCGGTGATCAAATTACGGATCACGCGCACTTCCGGTTTATTGTTCCAGCCCTCTCGACACGCCGCCTCATACACCTGCACCTGACGGTCGGGATTGTCCTCCAGCGCCAGCGCCTGACAGTGCTCCGTGGTGATTTTGTCCGCAGCCAGCGCTTCCAGGATAACCGGAGCCAGCCCCGCGAGTTTCAGCATCCGCTGTACGTGACGGGGCGAATAGCCCAGCAGATCGCCAGTCTGTGCAGGAGTTTTGCCTTCCGCTGCCATCGCGCGGAATCCCGCAATTTGTTCGACAGGGTGCATTTCCAGATGCTGCCCGTTCTCGGTCAGTGAAGCGGCGGTCGCCAGATTATCCGGCACAACCTTCACGCGGACAGGCCAGTCCGGGTGGATCGTGTTCTCAGTGGCCAACAGATTCATCGCCGCCAGACGGCGAACGCCAGCGGCAACACCGTACAGGCCGTCAGGGAGGGCGTGAACAACCAGATTCTGGAGCAGCCCAATCCCTTTAATAGAGTCCGCCAGTTCGCGGACGCTCTCTGCGGAATACGGCACGATACGCACGTTCTGCGGGGATTTGACCAGTGCGGACAGCGGTACGTGTTGTTCTTCGGTCTGCGCCAGCACCGCCGACAATACGGTGTTACTGGCACTGGCGGCGTTTTTCGCCTTACGGCTGGTTTTTACTGCGGATTTTGCATTAGAATTGGTAACTGACATTATTGATACTCCTTCATGATATTAATAATTGTCTGCCGGACGTGTTCCCGTCCGGCACCTCTTACGACTTACTGCGTTTTACGGATACCGTGGCTTTCGATACAGCGGTTGAGCCAGTACTCGCCGCCCGGTTCAAAATTCCAGCCCCGCTAGACCATTTCGCCGTCCTTACGCACAACCAAGCGAAGGTGCGTCCCCTGATCGTCTTCAATGGCGACATTCTGATACTGTGCTGCCACCGCTTCGGCCTGTTCGTGGGTGAACGTGCCATCAGGCAGGGATTTCAGTGGGATCATGATGTTGTCTGTCATCGTGTTCTCCTGGATAAGCCCCGTCAGACGGGGCATCAGTGAAAATTTACCGAGTCAAAAGGGAATATCATCGTCGAAGTCATACGCCGGATCGGGTTGCGCTGGCGGCTGCTGCGGTGCTGCTGCGTTTTTCCCTTTTGCTGCATTTCCCGCCCCTTTTACCGCTTTGCCTTCTCCCTTTGCCGCCGTAGGTGGGGTCTGAGGCTCCTGCTGTGGCTGGCTGTTGTGGCGACCGAGCATCTGCATGGTGCCGCCCACGTTAACGATCACTTCGGTGGTGTATTTGTCCTGACCGGACTGATCGGTCCATTTGCGGGTGCGTAACTGGCCCTCGATGTAGACCTGAGCACCTTTACGCAGATATTCACTGGCAATTTCAGCGAGCTTGCCAAACACGACAACACGGTGCCATTCGGTGTGTTCGCGCATCTCCCCGTCCTGCCTGTCACGCCATGTTTCTGACGTGGCGAGGGTAAGATTTGCCACCGCGCCCCCGTTGGGCATGTAACGTACTTCCGGGTCCTGCCCGATATGACCGACCAGAATAACTTTGTTTACGCCACGTGCTGCCATGATAAATCTCCTTAATGCATTGTTTTGACTTTAAAAACCATCACCCGTTGAGTTTCGGGAGCCGCGGTTTTGACGTTTTGCGGGGACCTGCTGTTCTGTTCCCTCTGGTACTGCCATCACCCGTTTGAGAACCTTCGCCGCAAGGGGCATCACTGCCACGGCCCGACGCACCTGTCCGGGGCAGAACGCAAAAGTTTTTGCCGGCCTTTTACGGCAAAAAGTTTTGTGGGCTGTTCATTTCACCCTGGACAGCCAGTGCGGCGGGTTGTGGCTGTATCAGCCCCCGGCGACAGGGACTTAAACGGGTAACGGCACCAGAAGCGGAGATGAGCAGGAACCCGCCGCAACGTCGGGACGCGGCACGCGAAACGGCGTTGCGCCTTACAGCCCGGCAGCCTTACCGCCGGGGTGCGAAAAGCGCAGGAAACGGCGCGCCAGGGGCGGCGTGACCGGAACGGTCGCAGCAAGCCTGCCGTTGACGTTGCGACAGTGGGATGGAAACCCGCTGCCCCGAAGGGGCCGGGCAGAGACAGCGCAGCTGGCTCGGTGCGCAGCATGACAGTCCCGGTTCCCGTCAGGGAAGTCGCCCGGCGTCAGCGAAATCTGTCAGGGAATATCAGCAGCAGAATGAACAGGAACAGGAACAGGAACAGGAACAGGAACAGGAACAGGCAGCGTATTATCACCGGCAGGAAGAAAATCACACCCCCCGACCAGAAAAAAACATCACCCGGCATGCGTAAAATCCGGCCAGCGACAGGCAGAATGCATCAGGAATGGCGCTATTTTTTAACCTCATCCTCTTTTCTGGCATATTCCGGGGCATTCTTGTCCGGGAGTTGCGCAAATACTCCAGCCGCGCCCGGAAATACTCTCTCAAATGCTCAGGCTGTTCTCTGACGACAAGCTCAGCGACCACCGGCATCGCCAGCCTTTCTTTATAGACCACGCCTGAAGCAACCAGGTCAATGGCCACTTTATCCTGCTCTTCTTTAGTTGTTGCCGCCAGATTCAGTCCGGACATCACATCCTCCGACAGAAATGGAAACCGGCTGTAAGTGTACGCCATCAGAGGCAGAGGGGGAAAAGGGTGGGGAGCGGCGCGAAGCGCGGCCCCTGTCCTTCCCCCCGCAGGCGCCAGCCTGCAGGTTTTTTCGCGCGGGCTGACAGGCGCCCTCCCCGCCTGCCATCATGCCTGACTGCTTTTTCCGCCCTGTAAGAGGAAGTGACCACCGGTGTACACGGCGCACTAATATCTGTCAGTAGTTTCCTTCGGTCAGGTTATGCGCCGGGATATTTGTGGAAAGCAGGTATCGCGACGTATCCAGCGCGGTTTCTTCTTCAGCGGCCCTGTCCTGCGTCTGGTAACGAGGAAGGTTCATTCCGGCTTCCATCAGGGGTAAAAGCGTGCGCAGCACATCTTCAGGTACAGCAATCTGGCGCGGTGGGCGCAGTGCGACTAACTCGCGTAATACACCCTCAACAAAATTCTGGCCAATACCATCACGCCAGAGCGCATCACTGTCCGACTCGCCAATGGCGCGCAGTACGGCCTGTATGTCATCAGCGGTCGGATTAAACTCCGCCCCCATTTCCCGCACATCGCCTTCACACCAGATGATGACAGCGATTTTTTCGTGATTCTCATACACTTTCAGTAAGTCGCAGCAGATGGTGCTGACGGTTCCGTACATAACAGACTCCTCTTAAATCAATGAATGACAGTTACAGCGGGGCGGCATCGCCGCCCCGTCGGTTAATCAGTCGAGCGCGGCGTAAATGGCGTTGCATTCAGGGTGAAACGTAATGTGATTCCAGAGCTGGGTATCACGCAGCATATACAGGCGAGTGAGCGCAGCGTTGCCGCAGTCGTGATGCGTCCAGCAACGGCGGTTAATGGCGAGCGAAGTCAGAATAATTCCGGCAGCGTCGGCGCTGACGGTACGATCAAACCAGTTTTCACCGTTGATCATGTGTACCCGATCGCAGTCGGGCATCATGTATCCGCCGCCTTCCGGCAGACGGATGAAATGCCAGAAACCACCGTTGTATTCAGGCATCCATTTTTTCGCCAGGGCATATAACTGTAATTCAGCCAGCATAAAATCGTTGCCGAACATGTACGGCAGGAAAGACAGGCGGTCGGATTCTTCAACGTTAATAACACGCGCACGTTGCTGATTTGAATACTGCATAAAACCTCCGTAATCACATATTCCGCGACACCGGGCGGTGCCGTGCATCCATACCAGTCGGGCGATCAATCGTGGATGCAAGGGCGCAAGGGAAGCCGCAGCCTGACGCGCACGGAAGACGGGAGCTGAAGGGTGAGACCGTGAAACCTGAACGGTCGAACGACCGGAAGATCGCGGCTGACGTGAAGGAAGGACCGGGTGACCGCCGCGTGCACTTTACCCTTGTATCCACGACAGCCCGACTACGATGGATGCACGGCACAGCCCGCACACGACACAGGACTGTCAGAGTGGAAAACCACAAGGCGACGGCCGGCAGGCCTGAGCCGGGTGAATGCGGAGCCGAAAAGGCGACATCCTTTTGCCTGTTTTGCCTGTCGTCCCCGGCATCGTCGCAATCGCCGGCTGAAAAACTGAAAAAAGAGAAGGAGACCTCCCCTTCTCTTTTCTTTCTCGTTACCGTTTACAGCTTATCGTTCACCGCACACAGCTTATTTAACGGATGTTGCCTGTGAAACTCCGGGCTTCGTTCACCACATCCCGGAGCACGCGGCGGTCAAGCCAGCGGCGGACCGGTTCCCCCGGGAAGCGCAAACAGTCGGTTATCACGCCGGCGGCTTCGATTTCTTCCTCCGGCTCATTAACCAGCGTCAGCAGCACCGGGCAGAAACGGGCGTTACGTACCAGTACCGCTTCCAGCACCTTATCCAGTCCGTCCTCGTCCTCTTCGTCAAGCCAGTTATCATGGTCGTATTCATCGGCCAGTAACCGCCAGTTCCCGATGCGTTTTTCCATCAGGCGGGACTCGCCGGACGGTGCCAGCGCCGCCGCGATGCGCTTCGTATCCTGGCGGACAATTTCACATACCCGGTCAGCGGACGCTTTCAGGAACGCCAGCAAGTCGGCATATTCGTCCGCGGTCAGCCACTCCTGAGCATACGGAAGGCGAATTTCAGTGCATTCGCGTACCGTGGCAGGGTGCGGATATGCCTGTACCGGGTACAGATGTAACCGGACTGGCGTCCCCGCCAGCCGCTGCGCACTGGCCGTCAGCAGTTGCGCCCGTCCATAATTAAGGGGCTGACAAAGATGCGTCGTCAGTGCCAAGATTTCGGCAGCACTGAGCACACCGCAGACGGCCAGCCAGCCGGGCACCACACCGGGGGCCACCTGCGTCACGCCGACGGTTTCGGGCCAGCCGGACCGGCGTAACAGATTATCTCCGTGGCGCACTATCAGCGTACTGAGCGTGTTTCTCATTGTGTTGTTCCTCTTCGTGTTCATACAGTTGTGATTGATACCCCGCCCGTCACCCGGTGCGGGGTGGTACGTTACGCCGCCAGCGCCAGTTGCCTGAGCCGCGCAATATCGACCTGAGCGTCGGCAACGCCGGGGTACTCCTGACATACAAGAGGCCAGGCCTGAGCGTCCTCCGTATCCAGCGCCCGCCCGGCGATATTCGTCACCCTTGCCAGCAGGTCGGCGGGAACACTGACGGTCGGGATTTCAGTCCGTAATCCGGCGTACAGCGCCTGTACCGTGCTGTCTGAAATACCGTCTCCGGTATGTTCGCCCATACCTTTTCGGCCAATCTCACGCAAAATCGCATCGGCCTCCACTTCGGTCATCGCCTGAGTCAGTGACATAACGTCCTGCTTCGTCCAGATCAGCAGGGCAAAACGCTCGTCGTTGCCAAACATGCGTTTCAGCTTTGAGTTCAGTTCCTTACGTGTGCCATACATCATGATTTTCTCCGTTGGTTCAGTGGGGCGGCACCGCCGCCCGTGGTCTCGTCATCTGTCAGTCTTTAAAACACTCATTGAGCATCAGGCTTTTGTTGTACGCTTCATCCAGCAGGGTGTTGATACGCCGCAGACTCTGCCCGGCCAGTCGTTCAGTAAGTCCGTGACGCTGCCAGTGATAACGCTCTTCCAGCACTTTCAGGGTGGCGCGCAGGTCGCACATGCTGTTGGCCAGCGCCGCCACTTCTGCGCGGAGTTTTTCGTGTCCGGAATAGTTCATTACGCGGCCTCCGGATAAAAGACGTCGTTGGCGGCCGGGCGTTGCATGGCGCGCTGTACGGCTGTCAGGCGCTCAATCCCGGCTTTGTGGTACTGCTCCATCAGCTCGATACCGATATATCTGCGCCCCGCCTGTAACGCGGCAACGCAGGTGGAGGCGGAGCCGGCAAATGGGTCGAGAACAATGGCGTTCGTGTGTGTGAAAGACTCAATCAGCGGTTGCAGGCTGGTAACGGGCTTTTCCGTCGGGTGGTGGCGATTGCCGGAATACTTCCAGCCGAGGACATCCGGCAGCGGGTTCTGTGGCAGGGCCGGACGGCCTTTCGCCAGCACGTAAGCGCATTCATGGCGGTAGCCGACATACGCGGATTTTGACGAGTAGTTTTTGGTGAATACCAGGTGTCCGACCACGCTGAAACCGGCACTTTTCCAGGCCGCCATGAAACGGTCCACGCGGTTCCAGCCGTAGAAACTGACCAGCAGCGCATCTTTTTTGAGTACGCGGTACATCTGGTTACAGGCGGGTTGCAGCCACTCGTCGGTTCTGTCACCGGCAATACTGCGGCCGGAACGGTCACGGAATCCGACAAGGTAAGGCGGGTCGGTCAGAATGAAATCGACGGCGCGCTCCGGAAAGCCGGACATAATATCGACACAGTTCCCCAGGATTAAACGGGACATAGAGATTCCTCGCGGTTACAGGAGGCACCGGGAGGGCGTCCCTGTGACGCCCGTTCCCCGCTGCCTGTGGGCTGTTCACCGCTCCGGTAACGGGTCAGGCCGACCGTGGAATAACGAGCCGACAGTCCTCACCGTCGGTGAGTTTATGCCGCGAAAGCGGCTTGAAGGGCGTTCATCAGAAGGCTCCTGCCGGGCGCATAATAGCGACAGCGCCCGACAGGAGCAGAAAAATCGCCCGTCCCGTGCCCGGCCGGACGCGGGATACTGACCACAGGCAGCGTTGCTCCCGCGCCGCCGGCGCTGGCGCCGAAAAAAGAGGAGCTGCGCGACATCATTATTCATTCAGGAAGTACCAGGCAGACGTACTGCCCGGCAGATTATCAGCGGGTGATATCCCGCCAGTCATTCCCCCACTCATCGCGCAGTACCGGCGCATCCGTTGAGCCGGTCACTGTCCACGCATCGAGGAACTTCAGACCACGCAGGATACTGTTTTCCACGTCATCGAGCAGAATGATGCTGTTAAACCAGACCACGCCTGTTTCATATACCCACCGATGCCGGTCATCCTCGCGTTTCAACGATGGCCACCAGGTGCGCCCCATTTGCAGAACACCCGCTTCGGCATGCTCCAGGTCAGTCGCGGAAACCAGGTAATGCACCATCATTTCAGTGCCATTGACGTCGACACTCAGGCCAACAAGCCAGGTATCATTAATGTTTGAATTATTATCCACCGCGCTTCACCTCATCGATTGCCCATTGCAGATGGCTCCAGTTGAACCCGTCATTCGCATCATGGCAGTGCTGTGCCAGCTCCATCGCCGCATCGATATCGTCTTCCGTGAGCGAACTGTCCAGCGCCAGAAAATCACTGGCCAGCCAGAACGTACCGCAGCACAGCGCATCATCAGGAAACCGGGAAAGACGCTGTTTAAACGCAGCGACTGTCATATTGCGGGACAGCGTGATACAGGCCGGAAAAACACTGTCGGCCACATCGTTCCAGCTCCACTCATCACTGTCTGGTACTGGTCGCTCTACGGTTTCCGTGGTCACACCAGGCAGACGGGATAAACGTTCCAGAATATCCCCCAGGTACAGCTTCTCGCCGCTGCCGTCTTCACTGGACAGATAATGTCCGTTGATATAAAGCGCAAACTCGCCATTTTCCAGGTCGATACAGGTCACTCTGAACATAAGATTTTCCTCAACATCCGGCAGGAGGCATCACCGCGATACCGTTCCCTGCCGCACGCTGCCTGTTCGTCGCGTCCGGTAACGGGTCAACGCCGACCGTGGAATAACGAGCCGACAATTCTCATCGTCGGCGAGCTTATGCCGCGAAAGCGGCTTGAAGGGCGCCCTTAAACTGGCGAGGGTATGGCGTACAATCACAACGACGCCAGCGCCCGTCCCGTGACAGGCCGGACGCGGCACACTGGCAGCGGGTGGCAGTCAGCATCAGGTGTGCAGGAATGGCCGGGGTGACAACAGGAGCTGAAGGGAAACACCAGAGGAGGACAGATGACATACCAACAGTTCTGCGTTGCTCCTCCACAGGGTTATTAACTGATTCTGTGGATAACCTGACATCTGTTTTTCCAGGCAGAACAGTTATCTGACGGGAAACAGTAAAATTTCACTTGCAGGACAGAAAATATCTTAAATTATACTATATATAAAAACAGGTATTTTAAGAGGTATGCCATGTTACTGCTTGTAGCACCCGAACAGGAGCCGGTACAGTCCACTGCCCCGCTGTTCACCGAACGTTGCCCGGCGGGGTTTCCGTCGCCGGCCGCCGATTACACGGAGGAGGAACTGGATCTGAATGCCTACTGTATACGGCGTCCGGCTGCAACGTTCTTCGTCAGGGCTATCGGGGATTCGATGAAAGAAATGGGTCTGCATTCCGGCGATTTAATGGTTGTCGACAAAGCTGAGAAACCCATGCAGGGGGATATTGTCATCGCGGAAACAGATGGCGAGTTCACCGTTAAGCGCCTGCAGTTGAAGCCCCGTATCGCCCTGCTGCCGATGAATCCGGCCTACCCCACGCTTTATCCGGAAGAACTGCAGATTTTCGGGGTGGTGACGGCTTTTATACACAAAACCCGGAGCACAGACTGATGTTCGCTTTGGCTGACGTCAACTCGTTCTATGCCAGTTGCGAAAAGGTCTTTCACCCCGATTTGCGTGACAGGTCTGTGGTGGTCCTGAGTAACAACGATGGTTGTGTAATCGCGCGCAGCGCTGAAGCAAAAAAACTGGGCATAAAAATGGGGGTGCCGTGGTTTCAACTGAGGTCGGCGAAATTTCCGGAGCCGGTTATCGCGTTCTCCAGTAATTACGCCCTCTACGCATCAATGTCGAACAGGGTCATGGTTCACCTGGAAGAGCTGGCGCCACGCGTTGAGCAGTACTCCATTGACGAGATGTTTCTGGATATTCGCGGTATAGACAGTTGCATCGATTTCGAGGATTTCGGCCGACAGCTGCGTGAGCACGTTCGTTCCGGCACAGGGCTGACCATCGGCGTCGGAATGGGACCGACCAAAACGCTGGCTAAAAGCGCGCAATGGGCATCGAAAGAATGGTCACAGTTCAGAGGCGTGCTTGCCCTGACGTTACACAATCAGAAACGAGCGGAGAAACTGCTGTCACTGCAGCCGGTGGAGGAAATCTGGGGTGTGGGACGCAGGATCTCAAAGAAGCTGAACACAATGGGGATCACCACAGCACTGCAGCTGGCCCGCGCGAATCCAACGTTCATCAGGAAAAACTTTAATGTGGTTCTGGAGAGAACGGTCCGGGAACTCAATGGAGAAAGCTGTATTTCCCTGGAGGAAGCACCGTCCCCCAAACAGCAGATAGTCTGCAGCAGAAGCTTTGGAGAACGAGTCACGACTTATGAAGCGATGCGGCAGGCAGTCTGTCAGCACGCTGAACGTTCCGCCGAAAAGCTGCGTGGGGAACGGCAGTTCTGCAGGCATATTGCCGTGTTTGTGAAAACATCGCCGTTCGCCGTAACTGAGCCCTACTACGGTAATCTGGCCAGTGAAAAACTGCTCATCCCCACGCAGGATACACGGGACATCATTGCCGCTGCCGTCAGAGCTCTGGACAGGATCTGGGTGGATGGTCACCGTTACGCAAAGGCAGGCTGTATGCTGAACGATTTCACGCCAACCGGGGTATCGCAGCTTAATTTGTTTGATGAAGTACAGCCGCGGGAACGGAGCGAGCAGCTGATGCAAGTCATGGATGGGATTAACCATTCGGGTAAGGGGAAAATATGGTTCGCCGGTCGGGGGATTGCCCCCGAGTGGCAGATGAAAAGGGAACTACTTTCGCCAGCTTATACGACACGCTGGGCAGATATTCCTGCAGCGAAATTAACTTGAAATTGTGGCGATTTCACCTTGAAATTCTCAACATAAATTACTTAATTACAATAAGTTAGATGTGAAATCGCCGTGGCGAAATTATTGACTCAAATTTCTCTCAAGGACCTCGTTGATAGCTTTGTCCAGTTCATCCTGAACCACTTTTGACATACGGCTAAACTCATAAGTCAGCGTACGCCCTTTCACACGCTTGCGCGCGAACTTGTCCTTTTCTTCAAAGGTCCAGAGTGCGGAAATTACTGACTTTTCCTTAGGAGGCGGAGCTATCAATGCCTGAGAGGCCTGAGAAATCAATTTCAGTATACTGGCTTTCTGTTCGTCGTCTGGTCGCTCGCAGTCACTCAAAATTGCATCATGCTGATCTGAGACAGACTGAATGAGCCCTTCAGACGTTAAACCCTTTTCACTGAGTTTTTCATTAACCTCTAACAGAATTTTATAGTCACTAAACGACAGCTCAGACTGAACCGGGAACAGAGAAATCAATTCTTGCGGTACTGCTGCCGCCTGCAGTGCCCTGGTGACCTTAGCCTGGGATAACCCCTCCAGTTCAGCAATTTCCTTTTGATTGAATCCAGACTCTTTCAGAGCCATCAATCTTAAGCCGATCTCCCGAAGGTTATGCTCTTTAGCTGTCTGGACATCTTTAGCCAGATGGCGAGCTTCATCAGCTGATAAACGTTCATTGGTAACCATTACATCAAGGCCTGTACGGATATAAATCGCTGAGGCTCGCCGTCTTGAACCATCCAGTATCTCAATCCTTTCACCTTGCTGAATGCCAATACAGGGGAAGAACTGCTGAAACTTAATCGTCTGGATAATAGATTTCAGGGACTCCCTGGTCAGAGCAAGTTGATCTCTTCCGTTGGTTTCCTGGTTTACGAATGTCTTACTTTCAACGTCCGATGCAGGTACCCGAACAAACCTGAACGTTATCTTCCTGCCGGTTTTTAGGGTAAATACCTGACTTCTTTGGGTGTCAGTCATCTCAACCATTGACGCCTGGGTATTTAACTGTCTGCCAATAGTTTTTCTTCTCTCATTCGACATCACATACCTCCGTTAGTACGAATGAACTCAATGCGATCAAATACGGCCTTCGCAAAGTCTTCCGCTGCTGATTTTGCGCTTTTAAGCGCCTCGGTGCTTCCATCATAGGTTGCTGGATTTGCGGAAATAACTGTGTCAAAAGTCTCCCCGCATCGCTCGAAGCCATCCAGCCTCGGCAGAACCATGTCGAGCATATCGGCACCGAATACTTCTTTGGCCTGACTATGGCAAATTTTGTGATCAGACTTGTTCAGGATTTTGGACATAAAACCTACATTTCCGATGAGATTGCAGGTGTGTCCATCCTGTTCGATCGAATCAATAAGCGCAGGAAGGCTGGCTACAAACTTCAGGGAAGAATGAAAATCAACCGTTGCCGGAGGAAGTGGAGTCAACATCAGGTCTGCCGCTCCGATGCAGTTTTTCAGGAACGCATCGAGGTGAGGACCACTATCAAGGAAGATAAAGTCGTAGTCATACCGGAGCTTGTCGATAATGTTCTCTTTAAGCACTGCATGAATATTTTGCCCAGGCAGATGTTCCTCACACAATCCCTTCCAGCCTTCAGCAAGGAATGCATCGTCAATGGAAGCGGGAATAACATCAACGCCCGGGATAATTGACGACACGATGAAATCGGAAAGTAATTCTTCACGAGACACGTTCTGGAGCATGGCCTGAGCAGCCGTATTTTCAACCAGGCCCACTGAATTCTCATGGCTCAGGAACATTGTCAGAGATGCCTGCGGATCGAAATCGATGGCCAGGATACGCAGGTCTTCGAACAGAAGCTGAGGATGAGCCCGAAAGGCATGGGATAATGAAGCGGTAGAAACTGTCTTGGAACCGCCACCTTTAAGGTTACATACAAATATAGTGAACGCTTTATCGAAGCGATCTCTGTACTTGGGCACTTTACGATGGAAATACAGATCGATGACGTTCTGAATCGTCATCGCGTACTTCATCGTATTGCCGGAAGGTTTCTTTTTAAAAATATAGCCACTGGCTTCCATTTCGGCCACAGCATACTCAACACTCCCTTTGCTTAGCTTAGGCAGCTTATATAGGGCGGCTTTGCTGTATTCCTGATAGAACTCGGTAAGCTTCAATTCCTCTTTTTGCTGGCGGATACTTTCGCTCAAGGATGTCAGAAGTTTACCTGCACGTGTGGCGACTTTCCGTAACTGCTCAATATTTTCCATTTATCACCTCATGATGTTTTTTGTCATTTTTAACAAAAAGAATCATGTTGCAAGAAATAAATCATAATATTTTGATTTTGCTCTCACAGGGGGCACCGAAGATTAAATGGAGAAGAGGGCACTACATCCACAATCATTTTGTTGACCCACAGCGCAAACCGTGAGTCTGTTCAGATCTTGCATCTGAGCAGGCGAAGGGTTGGACAAGCCCAAAGGGCGCGTCAGCCTGTCACATTGGGGTATAGTTCAGCAGTACCTGTTTCTGCCAGGACATGGATATCTCCGGGCAAGCAAGCTGATGATTAAAAAAGAAAGAGGGGACAACCCCTGAAGGAATTGCAATTCCGTTCCTCGCAATGTCAGCATTTTTTGCCTGTGATACTATGACCGGGTCATTTTTCAGAGCATGGACTGATGAAAAAGAAAAACACTACGCCGACTCCCCACGACGCGACATTCCGGCAGTTTCTGACACAACCTGACATTGCCCGAGATTTTATGGAGCTGCATCTGCCGGCAGAGCTGCGTGCCATCTGCGATCTCAGTACACTGAAACTGGAATCAGGCTCGTTTGTTGAGGATGACCTCCGCCAGTATTTCAGCGACGTCCTCTACAGCCTGAAAACCACAGCCGGCGACGGATATATTCATGTCCTGGTTGAACACCAGTCAACACCTGACAAACATATGGCTTTCCGCCTGATACGCTATGCGGTGGCCGCCATGCAGCGCCACCTGGAGGCAGGGCATAAAAAATTGCCACTGGTGATACCAGTGCTGTTCTATACGGGGAAACGCAGCCCGTATCCGTACTCCACCCGCTGGCTGGACGAATTTGACGATACGGCGCTGGCAGGCAAACTCTACAGCAGCGCTTTCCCGCTGGTAGACGTTACGGTCATTCCGGATGATGAAATCGCCGGCCACCGTAGCATGGCCGCCCTGACTTTATTGCAGAAACATATTCATCAGCGGGACCTGGCAGAACTGGTTGACCGGCTGGCGCCCATTTTGCTGGCCGGATATCTGTCTTCATCGCAGGTAATATCGCTGGTACACTATATAGTGCAGGCAGGCGAAACATCCGACGCCGAAGCCTTTGTACGCGAACTGGCACAGCGTGTGCCGCAACACGGAGACGCACTTATGACCATCGCACAACAGCTCGAACAGAAGGGCATCGAGAAGGGGATTCAGCTCGGTGAACAACGTGGTATTGAAAAAGGCCGTTCAGAAGGGGAGCGCGAAGCGACTCTGAAAATAGCCCGTACCATGCTCCAGAACGGCATTGACCGCAATACCGTCATGAAAATGACCGGTCTGACTGAAGACGACCTGGCGCAGATCCGCCACTAATCCCCCTTTTCTGGCACTCCCTGCCCGGCCATCAGCGAATACTGGTGGGGCAGGGAGGCATCAGGCTCTGCCAGCCAGCCACAGCGATCAAACAGCTTCATTACCCCCGCTACGTTCCCTGTCAAACGTGCTGTCAGCGAATTTATCTGTCGGCCGCTGTCGTTAAAACCGACATCGAGTTTGGCCCGTGAGAGATAAATGCCGTTCACGCCTGCACTGAGCGCCACAGCATTCCGGCCGGACCATTCCCGATCGCTCAGCAGACGGTAGTTCCAGTGCATATCTTTCGCTGTTTCCAGAGCATACGTCAGCCGGAACAGGTCGTTCTGCTCGGACAACTCACCGGTGCATGAACGCCAGAGGTAATTCAGCTTGCTGGCCAGCTTGGCGCTGACGCCCATCTGACGTCCCTGTTTCAAAAGCCACTCGATATCGGGCGTCACATCACGAGAAAAACGCCGTTGCTTCAGCGCAGTCGCCAGCCAGCGGGTGAGAAAGAGGTTTTCCTGTGCCGGCGAGAGAACGCCACCATCCTGCCTGGCCAGCGCAAGCGCCACCAGGGCACACCACGCCAGATGACCTGATTTTTCTGTCAATGTCACGGCTTCTCCCGCAAGTCAGAAAAATGATGTAATTCATCAGGCATAATCAGCACACGTCAGCCCGTCTTACGGAGAAACATTCGCCGCATCTCACGCGTCAGCTGCTTCTTCTCCCATCCGTAAGGGAAAATAATGCTGTAGTCCCTCCTCTCAGGGAGGATATCAGGGCCCGCGACGATTCGCGCCACCTCCTTATTCAGGCGTTCTCCTCGCCAGCCATAAGCCGCCAGTCGCTTACGGATACGTGCAACGGGAAAACGTTTATCGGAGTGACGGGGGAAGAGTAACGTCCCGTCCTCATTTCGTTTGACACCAAACATATCCAGAGACTGTTCGATCACCACTGTTCGAACGGGGAAATGCTCACGCATAGTTTTCAACATATTCTCCATTTCAGACTCCTGAATTAATCCCTGCAACTGTCTGACCAGCCAGAGAGCAGCGTTATGCTGGCTCACTCCCTGCGTCATCATTCATTTCACACTGGAGTTCATGCCAGTATCCGGCAATATTGTTTACCACCTGTGCTGTTATAACGGCGTCAGTGACGGCGGAATGAGCCACCCCGATCCAGCTCAGGCCAGCCTGACTGACAGCACCGGAAAGCGATATGGTTCCGTAACGATTTGTACTGCAGCTGCTGCCGGATCGATGCCGACTGTGGGTTTCAGGCGGGTCTCAAATATCCTCTCACCGCGGGCATTCACCAGACCGATTTCCAGCGCCTGCGCGCCGGCATCAAGTCCGGTCGTTTCGGTATCGAGGAAGACGGGGCCCAGTGCTAACCAGGTATGTGCCAGCATGGCGAACCTGCCACGCTCACTCTTCATCCGGGCCTGCAGGCCCAGACGTGTGCTGGCCAGCCGCTGTTTTTCTGTCTGAGGGCGTTTCGCCCGCATCGGGACACCGCCATACGCCGTATTTCCCGCCGTAAGGACTTTTGTACATTCTGACCGGTTCCGCACCAGGGGCTGGCTTCATCCTGAACTCATACCGAAGCCGCCCTTTGGTGTAGCATTTATCCTCCGCCCGGGGCGCTTCATCACAGGCGTCTGAATTGTCATCATCACGCATTCTGGCCACCGGTCTGTTTATTGCCTGAAAGCGCCGCCATCAGTGACTGGTTCTGACGCTTCAGGGCTTCAGCCTCACCACGCAGTGCCGCGACCGTTTCTTTCTCCCCCATCGTCTCCAGACGGGCATCATCACGCTGGTTTTCCAGCTGTGTGCAACGCTCTGTCAGACTGGCTATTTCACTGCCCATACGCACCAGTTGCTCCGAGGAGGCCTTTTCCTGCGATTCCAGCCTTGCGGTGAGGCTGCTGACTCTGTCACGTTCAAGTGCAATCTCACCGGCGCGCGCCTGCGTGTCAGCGATGGCCTGCTCGAGGCGTTGCTGCAGCGTTTCGCGGGTGGCCAGATGCTGCTGACGTTCTGAGGCCAGCGCATTTTCCTGCGATTCAAGGCGGGTAAGGAGAGTATTGACTTTATCGCGTTCAGACTTCAGTTCTTCTGTACGCGCATTAGCTTCGGCAGAAATTTGCTCCAGTCGTTTCTGCAGGTCTTCCCGCGTGTTTTTGTGCTGTGCCTGCTCCGCATTAAGCGCATCCTGCAGCACTGTCTTCTGCTCCTGATACCGTTCCTCTCGCTGACGGGTATTCTCTTCAGCGGCCGCAAGACGCTCTTTCAGCTGGGCCATCTCCACATCATGCTGCTGACGCAGTGAACGTTCTGACTCCAGCGCCAGCGTCAAACTGTCATATCTGTCCTGCAGTTCATCCAGTTTTTCTTCCAGGTCGTCGACTGTCTGCGCGGCGTCGGCCAGCTCCCGCTCTGCCTGTGCGGTCTGTTCACCGGCAGCACGCGTGACTTCCGCAACCCGGCGTTCTGCAGCCCGGACCGCCTTGTCATTCAGTTCTGTCGCCAGCTGGGTGATGCGTTCGGACAGCGCGGCGGAGACGGCCTTCACTTCTTCAGCCACTTCCACTGGCAGCTCGGCAACGGGTTCAGTGACGACCGTGCTCTGTGAAGCCTGGTATTCGTCCCATATCTGGCGGAGACGTGTCGGATTGCCGCCACCCACCTGGTTACGTAGTGCGAACCCGGTGATATTCCGTCCTTCAGCCTGCAGGGCCAGCCCTGCTTCAATAATCTGTTCTGGTTCGTATGTCGCCGGACGCATCTGTCAGTCTCCGCATAAAGGGGTATGCTTATATTATACACAAACAAACTAACAAATAAACTAACTAACAAACAAATTAAAGACGTGACAGGGTAGCGAAAAAGGGCACCAGGACAGCGCACCGCCGGTCGAATTGCTGGCACAGCATGTCCGGAGCCCGGGCGGGATGCACCACAGGTACGATGCACGCCACTCTCCTTGCCAGGTACTGGTGTTAATGCTAATGTACGCATACGTTAGCATTAACCAGAGACAGACATGCCGCAGGATGAATCAGTCGTCAAACGGGCCAGGGAATACTTTTTCCGCCACCACCGGTATACAGAGGAAGACCTGGAATCCGACTACCAGGCAGAACTGTGTAACTACAGGGATGACACCTGGGAAGCACCACAACGGGCAGCCAGACTCAGTGCGGCCGTCAAGCGCTACAAAACGTATGAGATGCTGTACTTCTTCTTCCAGATCGCTGATGAGGCCGGGCTGGACTATACTCCGCTGGTTGTAAAGCGCCTGTGCGCTCATCTTTTCGACAGGCAGGGCAGCCAGAATATTATTGTTGATATCTTTGGCCAGAAGGGACGCATGCACCGCAGCCATGACAGTGATCCTGACATTATTGCTGCCGTTGCCGAACGCTACCGGCAGCAGGCAGAGGACCACTGGCAGACAGTTCTGAAGAATATCGGGAGAGTGAAGCAGGACTACCAGAAAAATCAGAACAGACAGAAAGGCGCAGGGGATTAAATGCATGATTAATGCTAATGTATGCGTACATTAGCATTAATCACATAAGTCAGTGAAAATAAATCAGGCTTATTCAACGTTGCGAAGGTTCTTTGGCCAGTTGCTGGAGCTACTTCCCGAAATCAGGAAAGCCTGCGGCTGAAAGTACATCAGCAACAGCACTGGCTCTGGGATGGCCACGTTCAAGCCAGACCAGACTGAGAGCCACACCTGATTTCTCCGTATCATAACTGTGACGCGACAACCGGAATTACCAAACGGACACTCAAAGAATGAGATGAACGCTCCAGACTTATGAAGTTCGGAACACACAGAGTTCCTAGTTGTAGCGGCTCGCAATCGAAATCCCCCCGACTCGCAATCAGCGCAAATTTCGGCTCACATTAACTGCAAATGAAAAATGCCACCGGCTCACATTAAGTGACAATGGGCTCGCATTTATCCTGCCCGGCTCGCAATCCATTCCACCGGGCTCACAATAACTGCAAGTCAACTTCGTCATATCGGCAAACCGACTGCCAGCATTCTATTTTCCAGTTCGACTGGTCTCAGATATTTATTCATACTGGTTAAAAATTGTCGTTTTGGTTTGATTAACGTTTACCTACGTATAATCGCAGCAATTGGAGTTAACTCAGTAAATAGGAGCAAATAATGGAACAAAACCAACCAGCACAACCTTCACGACGTGCAATCCTGAAACAAACTCTTGCAGTATCTGCTTTGTCTGTCACCGGGCTGGCGGCCTTATCGGTACCAACTATCTCTTTCGCCGCATCACTGAGCAAAGAGGAACGTGACGGTATGACTCCAGATGCAGTCATTGAACATTTTAAACAGGGTAACCTGCGCTTCCGGGAAAATCGCCCGGCTAAACATGATTACCTGGCACAGAAGCGCAACAGTATTGCGGGTCAGTATCCTGCTGCGGTGATCCTTAGCTGCATTGACTCACGTGCGCCGGCGGAAATTGTGCTGGATGCGGGGATCGGTGAGACGTTTAATTCCCGCGTAGCGGGTAATATCAGTAATCGCGATATGCTGGGCAGCATGGAGTTTGCCTGTGCAGTTGCCGGCGCGAAAGTAGTGCTGGTTATAGGACACACCCGCTGTGGCGCAGTACGCTGTGCTATTGATAATGCTGAACTGGGTAACCTGACGGGGCTGCTGGATGAAATTAAACCCGCGATTGCAAAAACGGAGTATAGCGGTGAGCGTAAAGGTAGCAATTATGATTTTGTCGATGCGGTGGCACGAAAAAATGTCGAGCTGACTATCGAAAACATCCGCAAAAACAGCCCGGTGCTGAAACAACTGGAAGATGAGAAGAAAATTAAAATCGTTGGCAGTATGTATCACCTTACTGGCGGTAAGGTTGAGTTTTTCGAAGTATAACTGAAGCAGTCCGAGTCCAAATACAGTCAGCCTCGCATTACATTAAGAGCTCATTAAATTTTCTCTGGAATGAAAATGTATTTTTTGAGTACACCCAAAACGCACAGTCTGGTGAGACAGTTTTTCTGTCCCATTTGGGTTGTTTTTATCCCATTCCGGTGTTACGTTTTCATCATCTAGAGTTAAACGAAACAGTTTTCACCATTATGGCACTTTACGGCTATGCCCGCGTTTCAACCAGCGATCAGGATCTTACTCTGCAGACACAAATTCTCCGCGCTGCTGGTTGTGAAATTATTCGTGCAGAAAAAGCCAGCGGAAGCGGCCGGACCGGAAGGAGCGAGTTGCAGCTGCTGCTGGAGTTCCTGCGCCCTGGTGATACGTTGATGGTGACACGCGTGGATCGCCTGGCCCGCAGCATTAAGGACCTGCAGGACATTGTGTATGCCCTGAATCAACAGGGCGTAACGCTCAGGGCAACAGAACAGCCAGTGGACACGCGTTCAGCTGCAGGCAAAGCCTTCCTCGATATGCTGGGTGTTTTCGCTGAGTTTGAAACCAATCTGAGACGTGAACGCCAGATGGAAGGCATTGCCGCGGCGAAAGCCAGGGGCGTATACCGGGGAAGGAAACCGTCCATAGATCCTGCTGAGGTATATCGTCTGTATACCATTGAGAAGATGGGAGCCACAGCCATCGCCCGCCAGCTCGGGATTGGGAGGGCGTCAGTCTACCGGGCGCTGGAAAATTATGAGCAGCCGGCGTAGCGCGATTCCGTCTGACTCCCTGTTGCAACTACGGCCCCGGCTCGATCGCCTGCCGCCAAAAAGCCCTGAACGTGCCAATCAGATTGCCGCTACCGCCCAGCTGTATGGTATTTCAGTCACGACGGTTTATCGCGCTCTTCACCTTGTTTTGAAACCGCGAACGGCCCACCGCAGTGATCATGGTCAACCCCGGATACTGCCACCGTCCGAGCTGGAGCATTACTGCGAACTGATTGCTGCACTGAAATTACGAACCACAAATAAATCCGGCCGCCATCTGTCGACCGGACGGGCAATACAGCTGCTGGAAGAGCATGGCGTGGAGACGGTCCAGGGATTGATTAAAAGTCCCAAAGGCTTACTTCGTAAGCAGACCGTCAATCGCTGGCTTTCCCGCTGGCGTCTCGACCAGCCCCGCCTGTTACGGGAGCCTCCGGCGGTAAGATTTCAGGCTGAAAACAGCAATGACTGTTGGCAGTTTGATATGTCGCCATCCGATCTCAAACATATTGAGCGGCCTGACTGGGTAGATCCTGCCCGGGGCGAACCCACGCTGATGCTGTTCAGCGTAGTGGATGACCGGAGCGGTGTCGCATACCAGGAATACCGGTGTGTGTACGGTGAGGATGCGGAATCTGCGCTGCGTTTTCTCTTTAACGCCATGGCCCCAAAAACCAGGTCTGATTTTCCTTTTCAGGGCCGCCCGAAATTGCTGTACCTCGATAATGGACCGGTGGCCAAAAACCATGTATTCCAGAACGTGATGCAGTCCCTGAAGGTTGACTGGCTGACGCATACGCCGGCAGGCAAGGACGGCACCCGGACGACGGCACGGTCCAAAGGTAAAGTTGAACGTCCTTTCCGGACCGTCAAGGAGGCACATGAAACTCTGTACCATTTCCATAAACCGGAAACGGAGCTGCAGGCCAACGAATGGCTCTGGAACTATCTGAGCCGTTATAACGCGCAGCGTCACCGCAGCGAGAAACACTCCCGACTGGAGGACTGGCTGGCAAATATCGGCCATGAAGGTGTGAGGGATATGTGCAGCTGGGAACAATACTGTCGGTTCGCCCGGGAGCCGGAATCCCGCAAGGTGGGTGTTGATGCGCGGATAACGATAGACGGCACCGCATGGGAAGTTGAACCGGATATGGCGGGTGAAACCGTCATTCTGCTGTGGGGGCTGTTTGACGAAGAGATGTATGTGGAGTTTACCGGTGAAACATGGGGGCCTTATTATCCGGTGTCGGGGCCTGTGCCGCTGCACCGTTACCGGACGTTCAGACGCGGTAAAGCGGCTGAACGGGCCGATCGTATCCATGCTCTGGCCAGGCAGCTGAACATCCCCATCAGCGCATTGTCCGGCAGCGATCTCCGCGTGGTCAGTGATGACACTCAGCAGCGCATTGATGCGTTGCCACATCAGCCCTTTGATACCCGAAAATTTGAATACCACTTTCCCACCGTTATTGCGGCAAAACTGGCAATTGCCGACGATCTGGCCATACCGCTGGCCAGAATGTCGGATGAAGACCGGGCGTTTATCGACAGTATTCTGACTGAGACGCTTAACCGTAGTGAAGTACTCGCCCGCATCAGAGACTATTTTCGTAGCAGACAATCAGGAGAGGACCATGCGGGTTGAAGTGATGGAGCATTATGGACTGACGCAGTCTATTGAACAGGCCGGGTATTATGAAACTGCCCACCATAAGCAGCTGATGAAAGACATTAAGGGTGCGATACGCGAAGGACGACTGATAGCGGTCTGTGGCGTGGTGGGAAGCGGTAAAACCGTCACTCTGCGACGCCTGCAGCAGCAACTGCTGGATGAAAATAAAATCATTGTCGCCCCCCGCTCCCTGTCGGTGGACAAACAGAGTGTCCGGCTCGCCACGCTGATTAATGCCCTGTTTTATGACCTGGCACAGGATAAACAGGTGCAGATCCACAAACAAGGTGAACGCCGCGAGCGTGAGCCGCAGGAACTGGTCAAAAAAGGCAAACGCCCGGTGGCGCTGTTTGTTGATGAAGCCCATGACCTGAACGGTAATACACTAACGGGGCTCAAACGGCTGATGGAAGTGGTTGAAGACGGCGGTGGTAGGCTGTCCGTCGTTCTGGCCGGTCACCCAAAACTGCGTAATGACCTGCGTCGTCCGACGATGGAGGAAATTGGCTATCGTACCGATATTTTTACACTGGACGGGATCACCGGCAGTCAGCGTGAATATATCCAGTGGCTGCTGAAGACCAGCACCGGTAAGGGTAAGCCGGAAGATATTCTAACGACCGAAGCCGTTGACCTGCTGGCGATGAAACTGCGAACACCGCTGCAGGTCCAGTTGCACCTGACGCTGGCGATGGAAGCAGGATACCAGACGGGCGAAAAACCGATTACTGCCACTCTGGTTGAATCCGTGCTGTCACGTCAGCTGGATGACCTGGAGCCGACGCTCACGCGACATGGTTACCGGCTGAAGGATATGGTGGAGCAGTTCGATGCAAAACCAGCTGAAATCAGGGCATTATTTAATAATCAGTTAGACCCTGCCCGCACGGCCGAACTACGCGACAGAATGCTGGCGGTCGGTCTGCCAATATGACGATGTTGATTTGCAGTTATTGTGAGCCCGGTGGAATGGATTGCGAGCCGGGCAGGATAAATGCGAGCCCATTATCACCTAATGTGAGCCGGTGGCGTTTTTCATTTGCAGTTAATGTGAGCCAAAATTGGCGCTGATTGCGAGTCGGGGGGATTTCGATTGCGAGCCGCTACAAATAGCTTCGCATATTACCGCTCCACTTTAGCCAGACCCTGTTGATTGCCGGGAAACAGTGAAGCGGCATTCATAAATTGTGCTACCTGTTTCAGTAACTGCCACATGTACCGACACTGATGATTTCTCGTTATGGTTTCGTGTAACGACAACCACAGTCGCTCTATCGGATTCAGCCACGGCGAATACATCGGCAGGAACAGCAACCGGAACTTCGGGTTTTCTTCCAGCCAGCGTTCCACTTTGCGGCTTTTATGGATGATGTAGTTATCCGCCACCAGTGTGATGGTTTTCGCCCGCCTGTATGTACGGCGTAACGTTTCTAACAGACTGATAAATAAATCAGAACTCTTGCTGCTGCCACTGACGTAGTGAACCCGTCCCGTACCTGAATGCAGTGCGCCTGCCAGATAATGCTTCTGGTTCTGTCCCGGCGTGGCGATGCGTTTCTGTTGCCCTTTGGGCATCCAGTCAGCGCCAATTTTTGGGTTCAGGTCGATGTCGACTTCATCCTGATAAAACACAGGATGTGCAGTCTGCTCCTGAGCCAGCGCCTGATCAATGACAAGCCGTTTTTCTTCATAGTGCGGATCTTTGATTTTCAGCGTTGGCGCTGCCCTGCGCCAGACCATATCTGCCTGCCTCAGATATCGGTGCAGGATGGAGCGGTGCAGCGTCACATCAAAAAGTCGGTTGATGACGAGTGCCAGAAGCTCCGTGCTCCAGCGTGAGCGCAGCCAGCCAAAATCCTTCGGGGAACGCTGTACCAATAGTGGCAAGAGCTGAAGGATATCAGCGACCGGCCAGCGTGGAGCACGTCCGGGTCTGAGGCTTTTTAGTCCTTCAACACCATGTAAAGTAAACCAGTTTATCCATCGACCAACGGATGAACGGGCGGCACAGAGTAATCTGGCAACGTCAGTGACGGTCATTCCCTGATGCAGCATCAGCATAGCGATAAGCCGTCGCGCATGGTTTTTATCGTGGGTTTGTTGGGCCTCTTTGCGCATCAGTTGTCGTTCTTCATCAGGAATTGCTGCTATGATCGGCATCGCTCAGTCCGGTTGGTGATTTGTGATGTTTGGCGATTGATCAGATCGCACAATCCGGGCTGAGTTCCCTTTCAGTGATCTACTATTTTGCGAAGCTATTTAGTGCACACTAATCGATTTTTCAGACAACCTTTCTCGCCTGGCGTGAGTTTTCGTTCGACTGAACCTATAAAAAGGCTCTGCATTCTGTCCTGTAGTGCGCCAGGCCTAATAACGCCTCCCGTTTAATTCCGGCCCGGTCGTACATCGGTTCTGTTCATTTATGGGATCGCGACTTTTTCGTTGTAATGCTTCAAGAGCGATTTTTTGTTCTGCGGTCAACTCAACATTCATAGCCATCAGCATGATCCTGATTATTTTTGAAACCAAGCATCTTCATTGATCATGGGTATACATCGTTGTTATCCAGCTATACATCATAACAGGTCAATTAAATCCACTCAGAAATAAAGTCAGGGTATGCATAAAATCTATCGCCCATAATCCTATCCAGTAACACCATGATTAGTAAGAACTAATCAGTCTGTGCAAAAACAGGTCACCGCCATCCTGTTTTTGCACATCAAAACATTTTTTCAGGATTATTCTGAAAAAAAAAGGAGATATTATGGATTTCTTGATTAATAAAAAATTAAAAATTTTCATAACACTGATGGAAACAGGTTCCTTCAGTATCGCAACATCAGTACTGTATATCACCCGAACCCCGCTGAGCAGGGTTATTTCAGACCTGGAAAGAGAGCTGAAACAAAGACTCTTTATACGGAAGAATGGCACTCTTATCCCAACCGAATTTGCACAAACTATTTATCGAAAAGTAAAATCCCATTATATTTTCTTACATGCACTGGAGCAGGAAATCGGACCTACGGGTAAAACGAAACAACTAGAAATAATATTTGACGAAATTTATCCGGAAAGTTTAAAAAATCTGATCATTTCAGCACTGACCATTTCCGGCCAAAAAACAAATATAATGAGGAGAGCCGTTAACAGCCAAATAATAGAAGAACTGTGTCAGACAAACAACTGCATTGTTATTTCTGCCAGAAATTATTTTCATCGGGAATCGCTTGTCTGCCGGACATCAGTGGAGGGTGGGGTCATGTTATTTATTCCTAAAAAATTCTTTCTCTGCGGCAAACCTGATATCAACAGGCTGGCCGGAACACCTGTACTTTTTCATGAGGGGGCTAAAAATTTTAATCTGGACACCATATACCATTTTTTTGAACAGACACTAGGTATTACCAACCCTGCATTCAGTTTTGATAACGTCGATTTGTTCAGTTCACTGTACCGGTTACAACAAGGGCTGGCGATGTTACTCATCCCCGTCAGAGTCTGTCGGGCTCTGGGATTATCAACAGATCACGCACTGCACATCAAAGGCGTAGCGCTCTGTACCTCCTTGTATTACCCGACCAAGAAACGGGAGACACCAGATTATCGTAAAGCTATAAAACTGATACAGCAGGAACTGAAACAGTCCACCTTCTGACCTTATGCAGCGTAAGGGCCGCAACACCTGTATTCACGGCATTTGCCAGATTCAGATTGTCAGCAATCCCCATCCTCCATAGCGGTAGTTCACCGCGGAGCATGGAGTAAACCGGCTGGTCGCCGTCAATCTGACACAGAATCAGTTTGATGCTCTGGTGGATTACCTAAAACATGGGCATTAACGCGCTGGCTCACGCCACTTTACTGAAGAAACTGAATAACGGTGACTATGACGGCGCAGCGAATGAATTCCTGAAATGGGACCACGCCAGCGGTCAGGTTGTTCCCGGCCTGACCCGACGCCGGAGCGCTGAACGTTGTTTATTCCTGAGTTAATTTGTTGTGCCATCTTTGCACACCGGGAACCGCGATTCCGCACAGCAGAAAAATAGCACATAAATAAACTCAATATAAGCCACTCATTTTCTGGCAATACAAAATAATTCCCCTGCAGACATTATCAGTCTTCAGGATTTCATTCTGTTTATTTTCAGGAGTCATCATTATTTATGGATATGAATCAGACCACCAGTCCGGCACTTTCACAGGTCGAAACCGCCATCCGGGTCCCGGCAGGGAATTTTGCAAAATATAATTATTATTCCGTGTTTGATATTGTCCGTCAGACCCGTAAACAGTTTATTAACGCCAATATGTCATGGCCGGGCTCCCGCGGAGGTAAAGCCTGGGACCTGGCGATGGGCCAGGCGCAGTATATCCGCTGCATGTTCCGAGAAAATCAATTGACCCGCAGAGTTCGGGGGACCTTGCAGCAGACACCGGACAATGGCACGAACCTGAGCAGTTCCGCTGTCGGCGGTATTCAGGGACAGGCAGAGCGTCGGCCGGACCTGGCCACCCTGATGGTAGTTAATGATGCCATTAACCAGCAAATACCGACCCTGCTGCCGTATCATTTTCCACACGACCAGGTGGAGTTATCTCTGCTGAATACCGATGTGTCGCTGGAAGATATTATCAGCGAGAGCAGCATTGACTGGCCGTGGTTCCTGAGCAACTCGCTGACCGGCGATAACAGTAACTATGCCATGGAGCTCGCCAGCCGGCTGTCACCAGAGCAGCAGACACTGCCGACCGAGCCGGACAACAGTACCGCCACTGACCTGACCTCTTTTTACCAGACCAATCTGGGGCTGAAAACCGCCGACTATACGCCATTTGAAGCACTGAATACCTTTGCCCGACAGTTAGCGATTACCGTTCCCCCAGGTGGAACAGTTGATTGCGGGTACTCTGCGTGCCAGCCGGCAGTTTAGCTTCCCGCGCTACCAGAGTAGTGAGCAGCAGACCATTCTGCAGAATCTGAGCGACGTCATTGTTCAGGTGCATTCTACCGCGCTGTACGGCGGCAGCACTTTTGAACAGGCCGTAGAGCAGACGCTGTAAGCAGAAAATATACCTGGCCATCGTCAGACGGCCAGTTTCAGGAGATAGTGTATGTTGATACTAAATGGTTTTTCATCTGCCACTTTAGCGCTGATCACTCCCCCTTTCCTGCCAAAAGGGGGCAAGGCGCTGAGTCAGTCAGGCCCTGACGGCCTAGCCAGTATAACGCTGCCTCTGCCCATCAGCGCCGAACGCGGCTTTGCGCCTGCGCTGGCGCTGCACTACAGCAGCGGTGGCGGCAATGGCCCCTTCGGCGTGGGCTGGTCCTGCGCGACAATGAGCATTGCCCGCCGCACCAGCCATGGCGTGCCGCAGTATAACGACAGCGATGAGTTTCTGGGGCCGGACGGAGAAGTGCTGGTTCAAACGCTCAGCACCGGTGATGCCCCCAATCCCGTCACCTGCTTCGCGTACGGTGACGTATCGTTCCCGCAAAGCTACACGGTGACCCGCTATCAGCCCCGCACGGAGAGCAGTTTTTATCGCCTGGAGTACTGGGTGGGCAACAGCAACGGCGATGATTTCTGGTTACTGCATGACAGTAACGGCATCCTGCACCTGCTGGGGAAAACCGCCGCAGCACGCCTCAGCGATCCGCAGGCCGCCTCTCATACGGCGCAATGGCTGGTTGAGGAGTCGGTGACCCCTGCCGGCGAGCATATCTATTACTCCTACCTGGCGGAGAACGGTGACAATGTGGACCTCAATGGGAACGAGGCCGGACGCGATCGCAGCGCCATGCGCTATCTCAGCAAGGTACAGTATGGCAACGCGACCCCCGCCGCCGATCTGTACCTCTGGACTAGCGCCACACCCGCGGTACAGTGGCTGTTCACCCTAGTGTTTGACTACGGCGAACGTGGTGTAGATCCACAGGTACCGCCTGCATTCACTGCTCAGAACAGCTGGCTCGCCCGCCAGGATCCCTTCTCCCTGTATAACTACGGCTTTGAGATCCGCCTCCATCGCCTGTGCCGCCAAGTCCTGATGTTCCACCACTTTCCTGATGAACTGGGTGAAGCCGATACGCTGGTTTCCCGTCTGCTGCTGGAGTATGACGAAAATCCGATACTGACACAGCTTTGCGCTGCTCGGACGCTGGCCTATGAAGGCGACGGTTATAGAAGAGCTCCTGTCAACAATATGATGCCACCGCCACCGCCTCCTCCGATGATGGGAGGTAATTCATCTCGACCAAAATCAAAATGGGCGATTGTAGAGGAATCAAAGCAGATTCAAGCTCTGAGGTACTATTCAGCTCAAGGGTACAGTGTGATTAATAAATATTTACGTGGGGATGATTATCCTGAAACACAGGCAAAAGAAACTCTGCTCTCCAGAGACTATCTTTCCACAAATGAACCCAGTGATGAGGAGTTTAAAAATGCCATGTCAGTTTATATAAATGATATTGTGGAGGGATTAAGTTCACTTCCCGAAACAGATCACAGAGTCGTATACCGGGGCCTGAAGCTTGATAAGCCCGCATTATCGGATGTGCTGAAGGAATACACTACTATAGGTAATATAATAATAGATAAAGCTTTTATGAGTACATCGCCAGATAAGGCATGGATAAATGACACTATTCTCAACATATACCTAGAAAAAGGACATAAAGGTAGAATACTCGGAGATGTTGCACATTTTAAGGGAGAGGCAGAGATGCTTTTCCCTCCAAATACTAAACTCAAAATCGAAAGCATTGTAAATTGTGGATCCCAAGACTTTGCAAGCCAGCTTAGTAAGCTGAGATTAAGTGATGATGCAACTGCTGACACAAACAGGATAAAAAGAATAATAAACATGAGGGTACTCAACTCATAGATACTAAGAATCTATTCCAGAAGTGGTATGAGCGGCCTAGCTCTATAAGGGGTTATACTCCGGAACCCCAGATTTTTCCGTCACCCTAGGCCCGCAAAGTAGTGCATCTAAACTTTTGCCATTACCCTTCTTTAACTTTCTGCTCGGAACGGACCGAAATATCATTTTTTCGCCTGATAAAAAATGAGGTTTTCTGGATAACTAATCGTTTTATTAAAAAAACTGAGAATTTATATCTAATAATATGGCGATATATCCATATCGCAAAGGAGATTTCCCATGCCCATAAATAGGCCTAATCTAAATCTAAACATCCCTCCTTTGAATATTGTAGCTGCTTATGATGGGGCGGAAATACCATCTACAAATAAGCACCTGAAAAATAATTTCAACTCCTTGCACAACCAAATGCGGAAGATGCCGGTATCCTACTTTAAAGAGGCGCTGGATGTGCCTGACTATTCAGGGATGCGCCAGAGTGGTTTCTTTGCTATGAGCCAAGGTTTTCAGCTGAATAACCATGGTTACGATGTTTTCATCCATGCTCGTCGAGAATCACCTCAGTCTCAGGGCAAATTTGCCGGTGACAAGTTCCACATCAGTGTGCTCAGGGATATGGTGCCACAAGCATTTCAAGCGCTGTCCGGATTGCTGTTTTCAGAGGACAGTCCGGTAGATAAGTGGAAAGTGACCGATATGGAGAAGGTCGTTCAACAAGCCCGTGTTAGCCTGGGCGCTCAGTTCACGTTGTATATAAAACCAGACCAGGAAAATTCGCAGTACAGTCCGTCGTTTCTCCACAAGACACGGCAATTTATAGAGTGTCTGGAATCCAGACTATCCGAAAATGGGGTTATTTCAGGACAGTGTCCTGAGTCAGACGTTCATCCTGAAAATTGGAAATATCTCAGTTATCGTAATGAACTACGAAGTGGGCGTGATGGTGGTGAAATGCAGAGACAGGCTTTACGTGAGGAACCGTTTTATCGTTTGATGACAGAGTAAGTATGGGTTTGGGGAGCAACGGAACAGTAAACGCCGTTAAACAGCTATTTTAAATGCTCATTAATTTATTAATCAATAAATTACAAATTTTCATTGAAGGCTCCCCCCTTACTGACGAATTCCGGCACCGTAAAGGAATAACGCTCATGCATATTGATATGTCCGCACTGTAATGGTGAAAATTACATAAGCAAGAGCGTTTTTTGAAAAAATATTATATTTAATGTTTTGTAATATGCATTTTATTGAGGTAGTGTAACTATGAGAGTTTCTGGTAGTGCGTCATCCCAAGATATAATATCACGTATAAATTCAAAAAATATCAATAATAATGATTCAAATGAAGTCAAGAGAATTAAAGATGCGCTTTGTATTGAATCAAAAGAGAGAATTTTGTATCCACAAAATTTGAGTCGAGATAATTTAAAACAAATGGCTAGATATGTAAATAATACATACGTCCATTACTCTGGGAACTGCGTTTTATTATCAGCGTGTTTACATTATAACATACATCACCGACAGGATATATTAAGTTCGAAGAACACTGCCTCTCCTACAGTGGGATTAGACAGCGCCATTGTTGATAAAATCATTTTTGGTCATGAGCTTAACCAATCATATTGTTTAAATTCCATCGATGAGGTGGAAAAAGAAATATTAAACCGTTATGACATTAAGAGGGAAAGTTCTTTTATCATTAGCGCAGATAACTACATAGCTCCAATAATTGGCGAATGTGGACATGATTTCAACGCTGTGGTTATCTGTGAATATGATAAAAAACCATATGTACAATTCATTGATTCTTGGAAAACATCCAACATACTTCCTAGCTTACAAGAAATAAAAAAACACTTCTCATCATCAGGGGAATTTTATGTCAGGGCTTATGATGAAAAACACGATTGATAACTTTTTTAAATATTCATTTTATGAATGGTAAGTTAATAGAGGGCCTTAGCAAGATCCGCTGTAAACCCTCACCCAATGCGGGCGGGGATATAAGGCGAAAAGCCCGAAGGGCTTTAGGGCAGGCTACTCCGGCGTATTCTGTCTGAGCACGTATGCTTTAAGCGTTTCTATCGTGGCACCACCGGCGCTACAGGCAAAGTAAGAACGAGACCACAGCAGCCCGGTTTTGCTCTGCATCCGCAAGTGGGTATTCTGCTGACGGAGAAGCCGCGACGATACCGACTTTAAATTATTTACCATCACGCTGACCCCCAGTTTTAGCGGATACGCTATCAGCAGATGGACGTGATCTTGTTCACCATCCATCTCGATAATTTCGCACTCCAACTTTGCCGCAGCCGAACCAAAAGCATCACGTAACTGAGCGATAATCTGCCCGTCAAACAGCTTGCAGCGGTATTTTGTCGTAAAGATTAAATGCACAACCAGCTTACTTACACTATGCCGTTTACGAAGAAAGCCTTCCAGTGATTCGTGGTGATTACTCAATTGAATTTTTCACTTAACATGTTAAAATAAATACAATATATTAATGAGCGCTGAATATGTTAAGAGCCACGAAAGTATGCATATATCCGACACCGGAACAGGCGGAGCACCTTAACGCCCAGTTCGGTGCAGTCCGTTTTGTGTACAGCAAATCTCTGCATATCAAGAAACACGCTTATCAACGACACGGCGTAAGTTTAACCCCGCGTAAAGACATTAAACCGCTTCTGGCTGTAGCGAAAAAATTCCGTAAATACGCATGGCTAAAGGAATATGACTCTATTGCGTTGCAACAGGCGGTGATCAATCTCGATGTTGCCTTTTCCAACTGCTTCAATCCGAAGCTAAAAGCCCGCTTCCCTATGTTCAAGCGCAAACACGGCAAGCTGTTGGGGTAAAAGTGCTGGATGGTGCGGTCAGAATCCCGAAAATCCCGGTGATTGAAGCACAATTGCATCGTGAAATTACTGGCACGTCACCTCCTGCTTACGGTACTCGAGGATAATGTCATTGTTACGGTCAGTCAGGTCGTAGCGGCTGCCCGCCAGGCTGCGCAGGGCGCCCACGGCATCAGGATCCAGCTGGCTGCGCAGGCTGTCACCAATGCGGTAACTCGCTTCTGCCCCGAAGCGGGTGTCATGCTCCCCGGCCTTGCCGGCGCGCTGCTCCGCGCTGAGCTTCAGCAGCGGCACCGGAGTCCAGCTGACCCCGGCGGTCAGGGCGTGCGGGTTCTTCTGCCGCTCATCCTTCCCGAACAGGCCCACTTCATTTCCGTAATACTGCTCATACACCATCTTCGCCCCGAGCTGCGGGTACGACGGCAGGTAGCCTTCAGCACGCAGGTCCCAGCCGCTGGCCGGACGCTCTTCGTAGTCCTCCACATCCGGGGAGGTTTTCCAGCCGGTCAGGCCGACATAGGCGTTGGCGGAAAGCTTAAGGAAGTCGCGCCAGTATTCGCCGCCGAAGCCGGCGCGGGCGTGGTCGCGGGAGAGGTCATAGTCGAGGAAGATGTTCGCCCCGAGCATGTCAGACGGCCGGAAGTGACGGTAACCATCCCGGCGGCGGCCTGACCGTCCGGATGGCTGGCGAGGAAGCTGCCGGCCTGTGAGGCCATGCCGGCCATCTGCTGCGCCTGCGCGTCCTCATTTTCCCGGTCAGCAGCAAACGGACCGCGGGCGTCATGGCGGTTATTGTCACCTTTCCCGCCGGTCAGCGGGACCGCCGGCACGTCAAGCTCGTCGCCGGCCTGCAGGTGGTCAAAGCCGCGGGCGAAAGTGCGGAGCCCGTTCAGTTTTTTCAGCTGTGGGACGGTCAGGCCGTGCGCCTGCGCCACCGTCTCCCCCTTTTTCAGGGTATAAGGCACGGTCCGGATCCCGGCGAGGGCGGCATCCCGGTCGGCAGAGAACGGGCTCTGCCCGATCCGGGACGCGATGTCCGCCCGGGCCGTCATGGCCGGCGTGAGCGTTAAAACCAGCGGTGTGGTGGCCTGCAGCCACAATGTGGCCCAGGTACACCCCGTCCACGCCGGGGAGTACAGGAGGATAATTTCATAGTGTCATGTCCGTATAATGAGAACGGTGTGTTACCGGAAGGTGTACGGGGTGATGTGCAGAAACGTTGTGGCTACCGGCGCCGGTCGTCCGGCTGCTGAAAAAGGGCGGCGACCCCGGGTGGAGCATCATGCTGTAGTGCGCCGCAGGGTCAGGCAGGCCGATCACCGGATTGGCCAGCAGCTCCAGGCGGTTCAGCGCGCTGCGGCGATGGCCGTAAAAGGTTTTGGGGCTGATGCCGAGCCGGGCGCCGTGCGCGCGGAGAGGCCGGCGAGCGTGGCACACAGCGCCTGTCGCTCGCGCAGGGAGAGACTCTCCGTCGTCGCCTGCCGCCAGCCCCGCGCACGGCGCAGCCAGCTGCTGACCGCGGCCTTCAGCTGAGTCGCGGAGGCGGTGCGCGGCAGCAGGCAGTCCGGCCTGAGACCGAGGGTGTTCAGGAAGACAGCCTGTCCTCCTGAGCCCAGCAGCGCCAGTTTCAGGGACAGTGATGTCCTGGCGTGATGGCAGGCCGGGACCAGCGATGCCAGCATGCCGGGAGAGGCCGCCAGCAGCACATGGCTGCCTGCCAGGCGGCTAGTTTTGCCGTATCACCGCCGGCCGGGCGGGACAGCAGCCAGTGCGCCATCTGGCGGTCATACTGCCGGTCACTCACCTTCCCGCCCGGCCGGTCTGTCCGCTGCCGGCGGATGGTGTCCGGGCGGGATTCCACTGCCCGGATACGCACCACGAGCTGGGCGCGGCCTCCCCACACGGGGTGCAGGCGGGAATCAAAGCAAATGTCGTCGTCATTGTGACGGTTACAGATGTAATTGAGGATACCGCTGGCACGGCGGGGCTCAATGCTGAACGCCTCGCTTACGTCATCGCGGGTAAACTCCCGGCCCAGAAACAGCCCCCACCAGGCCACGGCCCGGTACAGGGACAGGGTGCCCAGATGGCGGATGCCCGGGGGCATGTAAAACCCTTCATGGTTGCTCTGCCTGCCGGCAACGGTCCGGAATAACAACGGCTGGTTCATAGAAATGACTCCTGTGCGCATAACTTAACCAAAGGCCGGCTGGCTTTTTTGCGTCAGCCGGAAATGAAACAGCCCGAAGGGCATCGGGGCGCCGCAGTGCCAGCCCTGCAGGTAATCGCCCCCCGCGTCCCGCAGGCGCGCCGCCTGCGCCGGGGTCTCGATACCTTCGGCAATGACCCGGGCCCCCTGGCACCGGGCCAGACTGACGGTGCGCGCAATCATCCGATCAGCCACCGTGCTGGCGGGACCGGCATGACCGGTGCCGAAGTCGTCCACGGCGAACCGCAGCCCCCCGGCGGCAAGCTGGCGGAATACCGCCGCCTGAGGAAAGGCGCGGATATCTTCCCGCTCGGTGATTTCAAAGACGGGGGTCATGCCGGCCTGCTCCAGCCGGATGCTGAGGGCCAGCAGGTGCGGACGGAAAAGCGGCGTCATAACCAGGCTCAGGCTGAGATTCAGCGTCATCATCAGCCTGCGGCCGGCACTGCGGGCAAGGTCCTGCCCGTCCCCGCAGACCTCGTCGGCCAGTCCGCGCAGCAGCGCTCCGCCGAGGCCGGTGGCTTCAATGGCGGGAATAAAGTTCCCGGCGCTCAGCAGGCCCTTCTGCGGATGCAGCCAGCGGGCCAGCATTTCGCAGCCCACCACCTCCCCTCCTGTGGCGCAGACAATGGGCTGATAAAACGGCGTAAACTCCCGGTTCCGGATGGCCTGTTGCAGGCGAAAGGCTGAAAAATGCATACACGTCTCTATGAACCTCCTTTGAGCATAGCCACTGCATCAGCACCCGGCATCTGAAACTGCACCCGGTGTCGTGCGGCAACATCAAGCGCAAACACTTTCGTGTACACTTCCGTCGAGCTCACCGATTTGTGTCCCATCAGCGCCTGCAGCACCTTCAGCGGTATGCCGGCGTACAGCATGTGCATCGCATAGGAGTGGCGGAATGTATGGGGTGTCACCGGGACTGAGAACGTCACGTCGTCAGCCGCTGCGGCCTCAACCGCCTCCCCAATCCAGGTACGGACCGTCCGGTCGGTGATCTCCCAGAGGCGCGCCTTTTCCGTTCTGCCGGTACGTCTGTTACGACGCTCCAGCGGGATTTTCAGCGTGGCCACCATCATCTGCAGTTCGCTGACATACTGGTTATCAGAAAGCGGCACCAGGCGGTGGGGCTGGCTGCCGGACGGCATCCGTCCTGCCGTTCTGGCCGCCTTTTCCGCCCGCTGTTTCAGAGTGGCCAGCTGCACAAACGGATAAGGTGGTGCCAGCGAAAAGTCTCCCCGTGTCAGGGCCAGCGCCTCGTTAATCCGTGCGCCGGTATTCCATAGAGTGGCCAGCAGCATCCTGCGATGCAGATCAGGGACGTAGTGGAGCAGGGCACTTACCTCCGGTGCCAGCAGATATTTCGGGTAGTCGTCATGCTGCATTGCCATCTGGCGCAGTGCGAGGGCCGCCGGGTAATCAATGGCCACCGGCAGCAGGGCGGACGCTGCCTGCGTACAGACAGCAGGTAACGGTGACTGACTCATGTCCTCTCTCCGTTAAGTGAAATATTCCGGGACATCATGTTTTTTCCCCGGAGTCATCTCTGGTTTCAGTCTGAACCCTGTATAAAGGATACCAGTCGCCGCTGTGACGGTTCTGCCGTTCGGCCACCGGTGTCATGGCCGCAATCGTGGCACGTGAGTAACCCGCTTTCAGCAGCGCCGTACGGGTCAGCAATTGTTTTCCCGGATCGGTCGCGAGCGTGGCGAGCCGTAGCGGATAGAGTGCGCGCAGCCGTTCCGCTTCTGAAGCGTGATACAGTGGCCAGCCCTGACGACGTCCGACATAGGCCGCGCAGGCGCGAAGTTCGTTACGAAACCAGCTCGCCGGATGCAAATCCGCAGGTATATCCCGGGAGCCGGCGTACACCGTCGTGAACCGCTCTTCCGGCGTCAGCAGGGACACGGATTTTCCGAAAAAGACCTGTGCAAACTGTTCTGTCGTCTCCCTGACCGGCAGGGCATCCGATGCCGGACTGAGACCGGTGGATTCAGTATCCGGACAGATGCGTGACCGTGTCATGAGGTGGTGTTCTCCCTGTCAGTACGCAGTCGCCAGACCGTCCCGCCGAACTCCGTTCCCCCGAGGGTCTGTGTCCAGGTTTCCTCGCAGACCAGCCACTTCTGTACCACCGCAAAATCCACATGACAGAGTGGGGTATCCCCGCGTTCACCGGGGGTTTCCAGCACAAGCCCGTCCGGAACGATCGGAGAGGGCGTACCCGCCAGTCTGGCGGAGCGGCGCCAGAAACTCCGCACACAGCCGCCCTGACGTAGACTACTGAGCAGCACCTGTTCGCTGACACGCATATCAGATCCCCCGGAACATCAGGTTAATGGCGTTTTTGATATCGTTCTCCCGGAGGCTGAGATCGGCCACCTCTTCCCCGATGACGGTGGCCGGCACACTGGTCATATCCGTGGTCAGCAGGCGGTAAGGCTCATCCCCGATATGCATCACCGGGTAAAGATCGCGGGGAACCTTTTCCGACAGCAGACGGGCGCTGACCAGCGGGACAGCCATCCGCCGTCCGGGGGTGTCAATGATGTCGCTCTGCACGTCCACAAACAGCCGGTAGCGACTCTCCCTTTTACAGGTGTAAACCTTAAACTGCATATCACCAGTTCCTGTTGTCGTCAGCAAACGATCCGTTAGCCTCTATAAAGCTGGCCACCTCAGCCATACCTTCCCGATTTTCTTCCTGCCAGCGTTCGGCTCGCAGACGGCGGGCTTCGTTCTGCATGGTCGTACTGACCAGACCGGAGATATTCACGTCGTATGCCTTGAGCAGCTGATAGCTGTCGCTGTCCACTGTCACTGTAATTCGCTGCTTCATGATTCACCTCTTTTTTACATACTTCAGGTATGCAATTAAGTATACATTCCGATGAAGCAAAAATCTGCCACGCATTGTGAATACTGTTAACCAGCTTATAGTGACTGAGTTAACTGTTCGCCGCCATTATCTACATATCTCTTATATGTATTTTCTCGTGCATTTTACTGATGCATGTTTTCAATCCTTAAAACGCATACTGTTATCACGCTATTAGTAAATCACTCATCTTTTTCATAATGAAACTTTAACCGCATGCAATTACAATCCAACTTATAAAAACGTAACGGAATTACAGGACGGCTATTTTCAGATGATCCGATTTTTTGTCTATTCACGACTTTCCGGAAGTGTACCACGGTCAGGGAATAAGCAAAGCGGTCTTTTCTGCCCTGCGCGCCGGGTCACAGGGAAGGGGTATAACACAACATCTGGTAGCAACAGCAGATGACTGAGCCGCTACATCTTGTGTTACCGGGTCGCGGCGCACCGGTGAGGATAAAGAAGATCCGGGACTACCTTTTTTCGGATCTCAGGTGAAAGGGGAAGACACAAAATAGGCAAATCACATAATCATTAGCAAATCAATACACAAAATTAAAATTAGCACTTTTTGCAAAAACGGATAGCACAAATTGCTAAAGTGGGTTATATTTCATCCGTCGTCCACATCACGTGGCCATTCCACCTACTTGTAAGGAGATTTTCATGAACACAGCATTACTTGCTCCATTTATCTCAATTGCATTATCTGGAGTGGGCGTTTATACCCACTATTACTTTAAGAAATATCAGGCTTCCATGGATCAGTGCCAAAAGGTCCACAAAATGATGGTAGATACACTGCTCGGTACCAAAAGACTGTTCAGCCGGAGCGCCCCCGCGCAGGCGCTTAAATCAGAACTGAGAATCATGCAGCAGCAACTCTCTCAGGAGGCTCAAAAACTGGATAAAATGACGATACGCCTTCCGTTAAAGCGTCTGCAACGGGAACAACGTCATATTTTGAGGCATGCTGACTGGTTATTACATTATCTCGATTCGCATCTGGCAGATAATGAAGGGAAATTTTTTCTGTTCCTGCATGACTTGGCGATGGATAGCGATGATAAAGTCCTGGATTTCCTGACGTCATTACATGACACAAAGAGATTCAGAAATCGCCGTCTGCAAACTGGATCAACTACCTGTCCCTGAGAGGGGACAGGTAAACGTAAATATATAACCGGTATTAAAAGAGTTATTTGGACATCACATATGGCATACGTCTGGCCTCTTCTAATTCATACAGTTCACGTACCTGAGCCATTTTCTCTGCTGTAGGCTCAGGTTAATTTTCAAAAGATGCCTCAAAACGTTTTCCAACTGACTGCAGGGAAACGCTGTCTGTTCTGGCGGTCTTAAGATTGGTATAAACAAGGCGCGCAAGAGGCTTGGTTAATTTCTTCTATTCCATAAATTGCCTGAAAATCCAGAAATAAATATTAACCCGTTCTAACCCTGCGCTTTGCGTACCCGACTGGAAAATAAGTGGTTCAGCTGGCATGTTTGTCATATTCATAACGAGCAATCCTGGTTCAGGTTCCCACGGTTGTTCGCGAATATTGAAATAAAACTCGTTCAGTTCCCGTTAGGAGGAATTAAACTGTAACTGCTGATCCACAATGATGGTTCCGGCAGATGGATGCTGAATTTCAGAAACAGGGGCTCACCGACCTGACAGAAACAGATCTGCAGGCCGTTGTAACTCCCGGGGAGACACTCCGGTTACTGCCGACACTGGCGCGGTTACTGCATGTTTTGCGAGAAAAACCAGAGGCCTTCTCCCTCTCAGCAGCTTCATACGAAGAAGATACTTCCTCAGCTTTGAAAACACTGCTGGTCCGTACAGGATTCACAATACACCAGATAAGAGAAATGCGACTTCACCTTATTCGCTGGCAATTAATAAGTCAGGAAGAGTATGACCGGGAATAAGCCCGCGAACCGGCAAGGAAGCGCAAAAAAACAGAAGTTAAAGGAAGCAGATACGCACTGGAGTCACAGCAAGTGATTATTGAAAAACTATACGAATTACCTTGTCGGTCAGCAGGTTATCCACATATACAGTCACTCGATCCAGTAATAAGATCCTTACAACGATCCTTGTTAGATCAAAAGAAGATCCCGACTCTTCTAAAGGCCGCGTCAGTACTGGGCCTGGAGGATGATCACCTAAACTGTAGCATGTTAATCATAAGCTGTAACTGGTAAACAATAAGCTGTATTATGCAAAGGATATACTGTAATGAGTTAGTAATATAAACTACAATGAGTATGTTCCCCTGAAACTTCTTCAGGGCTGTGTATAAGCTGAAGCCAGTTGTTTAGCACCTTTCAGGCTATAACATGAAAACAGTGGCTGCTTTTATTCTTAAACTATCCACCGATCGGAGGCGCTCTGGACAAGGACAATCTGGACATAAAAAAGTTGTTTGTAGAG